>JAOAIH010000110.1 GCA_026414805.1 Spirochaetota bacterium
TAACTGCAGGGAGCGCCTCAGGGATGGCTGCAACAGCAAGGGAGATAGCAGTTAAAAGCATCCGCAAAGGTTCTTCTCCACGTAAAAGTCCAATCGCAAAAATTACAATACATATAGCAAGAACCGCAATAGAAAGTTTTTTGCCAAACACAGTGAGGCGTTTTTGCAATGGTGTTTTTACTTCCTCTTCCTCTTGAATCATGATTGCTATCTTACCAAGTTCTGTCTGCATGCCGGTGGCAACTACAATTCCAGTTCCCCTTCCATACGTAACAATAGTACCTTTGTAAGCCATATTTTTCCTGTCGCCAAGTGGAAGGTTTTCTTCACCAATTGGTTGCGTCTGTTTTTCTGCTGGTATTGATTCTCCCGTCAGTGCTGCTTCTTCTATTTTCAGTTGAACAGCTTCGATAAGCCGTATATCAGCAGGCACGATTTTCCCTGCTTCAAGCATAACAATATCTCCTGGAACTATCTCTCGTGCAGGAATGGTAACAGTCTTCCCATCTCGTATGACAGTTGCAAGTGGAGCAGCCATTTTTTTTAATGCCTCCATTGCTTTTTCAGCCCTATATTCCTGCACAAAACCAATGATGGCATTGAGCACTACTATAACTATAATTGCAATAGTGTCGGATACTTCTCCTAAAAATCCTGAAAGCAGTGCAGCGGCTAAAAGGACAAGTATCATAAAATCTGTAAATTGATTAAGAAGCATTATAATAGGTGTTCTTTTCTTTTTTTCTTTAAGTTCGTTAAAACCGTATGAAATAAGACGGGATTCGGCTTCTTTTTGAGGAATACCATTTAGTGATGTGCGTAGTGTATTTGTTACAGTTTCAACAGGCATGGTGTGCCAGTTCATGTGCTTTTTCCTTTCTACTAAAAAATATTATTTAACTCATCAATTTACAAACTATGGTGCATGTAAATAAGTACTGTTACAGTAGTAAGTGTTACAGGTAAGGTCAAATAAAAATTTTTTATAATGATGATACTTTTATTCTTAAGTTTTTTATTATAACTTCAACTGCTCATGGGCCACAGGATAGGTGTCAATAATGCAATACGCTATCACATCCCCTTTTACTTCACCCTCACTAAATTCAATTATGATTTCCTTTACAAGACCATTTTCATCTTTAATCTTTGTGCGTTTTGTGTAGTACAGTGGTAGGGGCTTGCCTGTAGTAGCATCAGCAACCATAATGCTATACACGTGATTTTTCTTCAGCCGGCAATTTTTAAGTATTGCTTTTATAAAGGTGGTGGCTTTTTCAAAACGTACGCTGCCCACACCCTGTGGGCACGTTGCAACTCCGTTTCCATGTAAACTCATGGTAAGTCCACCAAACACTGCCATGTGCCCGGTATCAAATTCGGTCATTCCCATAAGCTTTAAAAATTTGCCATAAAATTCAATCTCATCACCAAGCGCAACAGCAAAAAGAGCTGGGGATTTGGCGATAGCTCCTGTCAATGGATCTGCTGTTGTAGATAAACGATACAGCCCAAACGGCATATCCCATGAACCAATGAAATTGATCTTAAAGCCATCATAATTATACAATGTAATACAGTTTCCATCCTGTCGTAAGTATAGCGGATATCGTACTTCTAATGATGGGTCTATTACAGTTTTTCCGTTGGAAAGTTTACCGCCCACAACCCATACTACAAAGTTACTATCGCTTGTGCTTATAACACCACCCACATAGTGGAGCGAATCAAATCCAATCTGATTCCACGAAGGAAGCATGGTTGGGTTTGGTGCCGATAATCGTTTGAATTCAAACACAGTTTGTGTGTCACCGGTGAATTTAGGTGCCTTGTATGGCAACTTACCTTTGTAAGGAGCTATCGCATACGTATATGTAACATTGAAGCTGCCTCCCTGGCGTCCATTAAAAAATTTTAAGCCAAATCGAAGCATATCAGTAATATATTTTCCCTTAATAGTGACAGCAATGGTACCACCATGTTCATTGGTCCAGGTTTCTTGTGGAGTTATAACAAAAAATTGTTTGTTGGCAGATACATATACGCTGTATTTTGGATTTCCAGAGATTGCNACTTCAAGACTGTCTTTGTCAATGGCAGATTTTATTGTGTCACCGTTTTTGCGCACAAAAAGGGTAAAAGCCAGTGGCTGATTAGCATCAATATGTGCGGGTGGTTGAGGCAAAAGCTTGCCAAATTTATCGGTGTAAAGTAAAAAGACTCCATCATTTGGAAGGATTTCACCTTTTGCCACAAAGCATTTTTGATCTTTATCGGCATTGTATAGTGGATAATCATAGGGAATAAAGAATACACCGCCATTTTCACCACCTATGTATATTCCCTGTGGACCAAGTGCAGGGGAGCTGTTTAAGTCATTGCGGTCTTCATCAATACAAAGATAGGACCAACGCAATGTGCCGTCAGGGTTGAGAGCATAGAGCCTGCCCTCGCCGCTGCCAACATAGATAACATCATTGCCATCGACTGCTGCCGAAGAGCGTATTGGCTCAAGAGTGTCGTACGCCCATACTATGTGTCCGTCTTCTGGATTGAGTGCATAGATAGTACCGTCTGCACAAGGTTGAATGATAAGTCCATTTGAAAGCTGAGCAGGGCTTGCGTAAATGTGATCACGGAGCCCCTGTTTCCACAACTGTTTACCACTGTCCTGTGCATATGCTCGTACATAGCCATCATATCCACCAACGATTACCATACCTTTTTCATAGTTGTTAGTAATGAGTGGTGATGCCGCATTTGAGCCAAGACCGCCGTTTGTCCACTCACATTTTTGTGTGCGATAGTTATAGCAATAGATGTTTTTGAGCGCCATAAACTGAGTGCCAAAAAACATCTTTCCGGTTTTTGTATTCACTGCAGGAAGTGACCATATCATTTCGTTAGCTGGATACTGTGTGATTCTTCTTCCATTTGTGCGGTCAATTCTATATACCAAATAGTTATCGTTAGGTGCAATAATGCTGCCATCAGGGAGCATTCCTATATTGCCTTCAAACCAGTTGACATTGTATGTCTTAATTTTGAACTGTTCTAATACTTCTTTAACGGTATGTGCTTTGTGTTTCCAGATAATGGTACCAGTTTCTTTGTTGATGCAATACACGTAGCTATCGCCACTGCCAACATATACAAATCCTTTATCATCAAGAAGCGCTGATGAATCAATAATTTCACCTGTTTTGATTTTCCATTTAACCGAGCCATCCCGACGAAGTGCATAAAAATAGTGGTCAGCTGAGCCAATATATACAGTACCCTGCAAATCAACAACCGGTGAGCTGAAAATGCCCTTGCCGGTTTTAAATACCCACGGCTTAATACTGCTGCTGTATGTTGGTGTTATAGGGCTTCTTCCGTTTTGAAGGCTGTTTGCCCTGAATTTTGGCCAGGGGCTTGTAGGGTCAAGGGGTATATCTAAATGTGGGCCTTTATTCTGTTGCGATAACCTATCAGGATAGGCCTGATAGGTTTCAAAAGGGCATGTAGCAAAAAAGTAGTAGAGTACTGCAAATATGATACCAAGATACAATATGTGGCGTTTTTTAAATGTGTATGATAGTTTCATGTTTTTCTCCTGATGTGGTTAGATTTATTGTAACGTGTGAGGTTTTCAAAAATCAACTCGATGGAAGCTTGTAATCTCAGCTGAATGAAGATGCACCGTATGAGCTGCATTTGCTTTTGAAAAATAACTAAATTACTATTTAGTTATTTTGTCAATAATTATTCATAATAATATTATTGATTTTTTGATGTGTTTTTCCGTATGTATACTCAATTGGTGTAGTACTATTTGAGTGTGTAATACCAATATGCAATAAATTGTATTACGATAAACGTTATAATGAGTTATAAATGTATATATTGATTTCTTTTTTACGCATGATACTAAAATAGGCCTACCCGTATTGCACTATGAGTTCAGTATAAAAATTTATATCTCAAAAAAGTAAAAACATGAACAAAAAGCGCGCACGTACCATAAGTGAAAAAGAATACCGTAAAGAGCAGCTAAAAAGGGCTGCATTACAGTTATTTGCTAAAAGAGGATTTAAAAGCACTACAGTGGGAATGATAACAAAAAAAGCACATTTAAGTCCGGCGTCATTTTATCTTTATTTTGTTAATAAAATTGCAATATACAGAGAGTTAAATAAAGATGGCATACACATTTTAGAAAAACTTATTCAGGAGGGACTCAAAAGTGCTGGTGGCTACTCTGTTGATAAACTTTACGCACTTGCAGAAGCCTATGTGACTTTTTTTAAGGAATACCAGGAATATTTTTATATAACCGAAATTTTGCATTTAGGCAATGCAGAGTTTTTTTATGATACCAGAATGGTAAAGGAGCTTGAAGACCATACGCTTAGATTACTCAAAGTAGTAGCAAATGTTATTGATGGAGGAATAAAGAAAGGTGAATTGCAACGCATAGATGCCATGAAAACAGCAGTAACGCTGTGGGGTATGATAGATGGAGTGTTAATTTTAGAGGTTAAAAAAAGCACTGGGTTTACAGGATTGTCAGTTGATGCACTCATAACACAAATGATGGATATGATAGTACAAGGGATTATGAAAAGGTGATAGTAAATTGTAGCAATCTCAATTTTGAAAAAAATTGTTTTACACCATAGCAAGGGGCTTTGTAAGAATATTTTTTAATATTTTATTAGGGTTATATATTATGAAATACATGATATCAGTAAACATAATAATCTTATTATTGGCTTTATTGCACTGTGAAAGCGATCCCAATGCAGAACGATGCGCAAGGGTATGTGCTGATAGATATGGAGAATGTGAATTTACCTGCAAAATGCATTATACTGTCAATTCTCTAGAATATGTACATTGTAAAGTAGATTGTGAGGATGATTATAATCGGTGTGTATTTAATTGTTATTAAGCTGAGCGATAGCTCATTGTATTTTATTGTAAATATGTGATTTTGTGCAAGAGTACAGTTATTTCCCTGCCAGGCCGATAACCTTTAAAAAAAGTTATTGAAAAAATATATGCATGCAATACAAAAGCAAAAATTTTGGTTTTAATAAATTTTAAAAATATTTTAAACAAACTGTTAAGGAGGATCTTGGTTATGAGGTTGTTACAATTTTTAGTTGCGATTGTGCTAGTTACTATACTGGCAGCGCCTTTATTTGCAGCAGATGGAATAGCAAAGTTTACATTTAACGATGACCAGTACTTAGAACTCCACTATTTATTACAGGTTCAAGCGTATTCAATTTATAAAGATGGTGGAACTGAAAGTGACTACTGGTCAAAAGACACAAAGATTCGCCGTTCTCGCATTATTTTAAAAGAGCAAGCGGCTCAGGGAGTTG
>JAOAIH010000111.1 GCA_026414805.1 Spirochaetota bacterium
TATGTTGACAGTTTAATAACCATATACAACAATGACTTAAAAGTGAATTATTATTCATTTATTAGGTGGTGACTATTATGGAAAATAATACTACCCGCATAGAATTGTTTAATGAAATTATCTATAACAATCATAAACGACTTTTCAAAGCATTTACCAGTATTACCGTGTTAGCATTACTTGCTACATTTATTATCCTTGTTACCGGTACGGGTTCACATTATTTATCAGTTACCCAAATTATATTCACAGGATTGTTAATAGCTATAATACTAGGATGTGGTTTCCTTGTAGTTTATAGATATCGCCATGCATGGTTTTCTCCCTATTTATCAATATTTATAGTAATGTTTTCACTATTTGTTTTTCAATATTTTATTTATGGTTCTAAAGAATTATTTGCAGCACATTATATTGTTCTTGCTTTATCTGTATTTTATTTTGATACAAAAGTAGCAATTTTTTCATTTATCATTGTCGTAATATCACAGATATGCTTATTTTCATTACGACCCCAACTTATTCCAGAAGGCCCTGTAGGTAGCGTTATTGGCGTTCGCTTTTTAATTTACTTATGGGTTGGAATATCTGCAGTGTTTGGCACAAAGGCAACCCGTGCACTTCTGGAGCTTGCATTGGATAAGGCTGATGAAGCCAGCACTAAACATGAACGCATCAGCGTAATAGCACAAAACGTTGAACATTCAGTTGGCGTTTTGAATGAAAAATCACTTGAGCAGGCAACTGTTGTGGATACCATCAATGAACTTGCCAGCAAACAAGCAGCATCACTTGAGGAAATTTCAGCATCTGTTGAAGAGCTTACAAGCAATGCTGAAAATATAAGTAACACTGCCCGCTCACTGTATCAGGAGATGCAGATTGCCAATGAATCAGTAAATGATCTAAAAAAAGTATTTGAAGAAATTACAAAAAGCGCAGGCACAATTGCTAAATCAATAGAAAATATTACTTCGCTTTCCAACGATTCAATAAAGAAAATGGATGATACACTGACACAATTCCAGGACCTCATTACATTTAGTAATAATATGTCATCATTTGTGGAAGTTATAAACCAGATAGCAGATCAGGTTAACCTGCTTTCACTTAACGCATCAATAGAAGCAGCTAGAGCAGGAGATGCGGGAAGAGGTTTTGCAGTTGTTGCTGACGAAATATCAAAATTAGCAGACGCCACTGCACAAAACGCTTCACAGATTGCAAAAATTATTGAACAGACACAGAGTCTCATGCGCACAAGCAACACAAGTATAACCGATACATCACAGTTTTTATCTAAACTAAACGAAGAAATACGCACAATTATGCAGGAGATATCTCACACCAATGCACTGATACAGGATGTAAATGTATCTATAAAAGCTATCGCCAATTTAAATACACAGATTTATAATGCAATTGAAACAATTGAAACATCAACAAGCGAACAGCGCATTGCAAATGAAGAAGCATCAAAGACTATAGTCTATGTATCTGAATCTGCACAAAATCTTACTGATATTGTGAACACTGTGTCAAATGTAGCATCGTCAATAAAAGATATTGCCCAAAATTTGTATATACTTGTACAGGCTATGACAAAGGCATAATTATTCAATATTTTTTGCCACAAAGAACTCTTTATATTTTTTATCACTTCCCAGAATATGTTTGGTGAGCCAGTCTTTTAAAAAGTTCATCAACTCTAAAGAAAAAGAAGCTTTGCCTTGCTGGTATCGGTTTAAAAAGTCCATTACCTGATTGGTTAACGCTTCATGTTCCTGTCGGTGTTTTTCATATTCAGGATATCCATAGAGTTGCATATAATCTTCTTCATGGGTAAAATGAATTTTTGTATAATTGGCAAGGCTGCGTAAAATTTCTTCCATGGTTTTTTTGGCGCTGCCTGATTGCAATGCATGATTGAGTTTATTTACCAGTGCTATAAGCTGTTTATGCTCTTCATCAAACACTTTAACGCCAACACTTAAATGCTCCCCCCATTCAATAAATTCCATAACGCCCCCTATTGATTACAGTCTTTTAGTTACATACATTCATGAAATCCTAAGTACATTCTGTAAGCATACCTTTTACTTAGCGCAATTTTTTTGTTGCATATACTCCTGAAATGACACTTTCTTTTTATAGCATTCATCTTTCATATAATCAAGCAATGACAAAAAAATATCAGCTTTAATATAACCTGGAATGCGCGTTACAAGCTTTCCTTCTTTGTCCATAAATACAAGTGTAGGCAGGCCTTCTACTCCGCAATACGCTGCAAATTCCTGAGCAGTATAGGTTTTATTTTCAAACTGTATAGTCTGGTTTTTTTCTACATCTATCCTGATAGCTATATAATCACGGTTTAATTTTTGTTCTACTTTTGGATTGGCAAATGTTTCTTTATCCATTGTTTTACACCATATACACCAGTCAGCATAAAAATCAATGACTGCGGGTTTCTTTGTATTTTTTACAACAGTATACCCTGAATTAAAATCATACCACTTTATCTGGCTGTAAAGCCCATAGGCACTCACAAGAACCAAGAAGATTGCTAAAATTACATTAATTTGTTTTTTCATTTGTTACATCCTTCTAAAAAATTTTAAAGTATTCATTTTCTCTATCCACCCTTCTTCCTTTTACAATAAAGGAGTATTGGGCAGGTATTTCATTGTATGCACATCATGACTTGAGTCAACGACAACTACAAAAATTCAATTAACAGTAACTATCGCCAGCAAAAAAATATAAGTATTACAGATTATGCTTAAATAATTGTAGCAATTTTTTTGTAAACACTAAAAAAAATGATACTCTTTTATTAATAAAAAAAATCAGGCAATGTAACGTATGAATGAAAAACTGTTGGCTTCGCCCTGTGGTATTTTTTGTGCTGCATGTCCCCGGTTTTACAAGTTTGGGATTTGCAAAGGCTGCAGGGCTGATACATTCCATGATTCATGCGAAATCTATGATTGCTGTGTCCGCATAGGCGGGATGCAATTTTGCTTTGAATGCGACCTTTTCCCTTGCCAACGGCTGGATAATTTCAGCAAATATCATCCTGGCAAAAATTTTGCCCATTATCGCCATATAGTAATTGATAATCTTGTAAAAATTAAAGAAATTGGTGTTGATAAGTGGTATACCATGATGAACCAGTTGTTCATGGAAGGCCACTATGGCATTCAGCAAAGAAAATCAGACGGTTCATTTGACACATCGCCCTGCCCATGTTGTAAATCAACTAAAGAATAGAAAATGCTTGACATAACACCGTTTAGTTCTTATTATATCGATATCGTAACAAAAAAGGCACTTCTTATGACTATTGATGAAGCAATAGAACAAAATAAACCTATAATCATCAAGGCATATTCGGTAACCGAATCAATTGAATATTATATAAAGCTTGTTTTGTCAAAAATTTTACACAAGCACAATTGCGATGTACTCCTTATCCCGTTATATACTGCAGTAAAAGAACTTGTAGTAAATGCTGTGAAAGCAAATCAAAAATTTATCTATTTTGAGGGTAAAAAATCATACGAATCAATTTTTTTTGATAGTGAAAAAGCTCTGCAATTATTTAGACTTGAGATGACACGAAGCGATGCCCGATACCTTGACACACTTGCACGAAAAAATAACCTTTACGCGTTGACAACTATTACAGTCATTGATAAAAAGCTATGTATTGATGTAGAAAACCCAACTCCAATGAATGAAACCGAGCGTGATGCAGTTGCAAAAAAATTAAAAATAGCTCAGCAATGTGAAGATATTACTGATTACTTCATTCAGGCTCAGGATGATGACTATAAAGAAGGAGCTGGACTTGGCCTTGTTCTTATCACTATGATGCTCAAAGGCATGGGGCTTACACAATCCAATTTTATTATTGACTCTGATTTTGAAAAAACAATAGCTTCAATCATTGTGCCATTGACTCAGACAACATTGCAAGAATACCAAAAACGCATTACCGAAACTACTCCAAAGATTGCCTGACAACATGCTATCGCTTGCTTTTTCATCATGTCCAAACGATACCTTTATATTCCACGCCCTTGTTCATAAATTAATTGATACACGTGGTCTTGAATTTAATGTGTATATTGATGATGTTGAAACACTCAATCACGCAGCACTCAACCAACAATACGACATTACTAAACTTTCATTTCACGGATTTTTATACGCACAAAAGGATTATGAGCTTTTAGATGCCGGAGCAGCGCTTGGATTTGGATGTGGCCCGCTGGTGGTTATTAAAAAAGGCCTTAAAGATATAATAAACGCAACAGTAGCAACACCAGGTCAGTACACTACCGCACACCTTTTGTTCAGGTTGCGTTTTGGTTCACTGAATGACATTATTCATGTGAGATTTGATGAAATCCTGCCAGGCATTGATAGCGGACGTTTTGATGCAGGAGTTATCATCCACGAAGGCCGTTTTATCTACCATAATTATAATTGCGATGTGCTTATTGATCTTGGCAAATGGTGGGAAGATATAACGGGGCTACCCATTCCACTGGGGTGTATTGCAATCCACAAACGCCATTCTTCCCTTAAACCAGTAATGGAAGAGCTTATCCGCAATTCAATTCAGTATGCCTGGAATAATCCACATGCATCAAGAGAATATATACGCTCACTGGCACAGGAGCTTGACAACACAGTACTGCAGCAGCATATTGATCTTTATGTCAATGATTATAGCATCTCACTGAAAGATACAGGAATGAAAGCATTACAAACTTTAAAGGAAATGGCACAATGTCAAAACCTGCTGTAGTAATGCAATTTGCAACCCAGATTGAAGCACAACCGTATATTGAAATATTACAGCTTGTGCAATGTAAGCAAAAGCCTTTTTTACTTTATGGTGGCGATAGCTCCTTATATTTAATCATTGGCGGCATAGGGGTCACTTCTGCTGCCATTGCCACCACCTACGTATTTACTACGCTGAACGCTGAAATTATACTTAACATTGGAGCTGCAGGTGCACTTACGCCCGACCTTACACCAGGTACTATCATCACCGTAAGTAAAGTATATGATACCACACGTTGCCACTTTACCACACAAAACCCTTTTGCCTATGCTCTGACCCCACTACCACAGTTGACAGCACACACATGTATAAGCGTATCCATTCCATTGCGCACCCCACAAGAACGTGCACAGTACAGCACTATTGCAAGTATTGTTGATATGGAACTGGCGGGTATTGCACTTGCAGCAAAGAAATTTTCAAAAACATGCTACTGTGTAAAGTATATTAGCGATACCAGTGAGCATACCACCCATGAAGATATAG
>JAOAIH010000112.1 GCA_026414805.1 Spirochaetota bacterium
TATCTCTCCCATGCAAATTGCCTTTGCCATAAAGCCTGTAGGAAAAATGCCCCGCTAATAGGGGATTGAGACGCATCACCTAAACAAATCGCCTTTGCCATATAATTCCTCCTAGTAGGAAAAATGCCCCGCTAATAGGGGATTGAGACGAATGATAGCAACATTGTCAATATTAATTTGTGATATTGTTGTAGGAAAAATGCCCCGCTAATAGGGGATTGAGACTGATTATGTTCTTTTAATCTGAATGATATTTGTTTATAGTAAAAGCAATTAGGAGGAAAAATATATTTAACAAAATTTTTCTTAACATATACTTGTAAGTGTTAAAGTATAAAAAATTGAGCAATTTTTTTAAAAAATGACCTATATTTTTACACTCTTCTCAATCTAAAGAGAACAAAGATTAAAAAAGTTAATGTAAGGAGAGTGTAAAAATATGCTAAACAAAAAGATTTTACTTTTAGTAACCGCCTTCTCTTTGATTGCCATGCCATTGTGGGCACGACAGGGGAGTTCCCAGTTAAGTGGAAATTTTTATTTTGGCATATCCAGTGCAGACTGTACAGCATGGACAGGTAGTACATTAGGCTTATATCTTGGTAACGATCCAACATTATGGAACAACCCCACTAATGAAATTGGGCCTGCTGGTGGTATAGGCTTTGGCTATCGCTATTTTATCAATGACAATGTTGCAATTGCAACCGGCCTTGCTGCTGTGTATAAAAGCTTTAGTGTTGAGTACCCTGCCAATACAGCGTATGATGATATAACAATAGAAATTGGTACCACTTACATCATTATACCAGCAGGGGTAAGAGCGTATTTTGAATACTTCTATATTGGTGGTGGTTTTTATTATGGAATGGCTGGTGATGCCGAGGCACAAATTACCTACACTACTATGTATGGCACACAAACCATCAAAGACACCCTTAATTTTGATGATGATTTTGGGCTATATATAGATCTTGGATTAGATATTCCACTGAGCCAGCAACTTAGTTTAGATTTAGGTATAAGGTATGAGCGGGGTTTGACAGCAGTGTATGAAGAAGAATATGATCTTATAACAGATGTAATGACAAGAGCAGTGCTGTTCAATGCTGGTATATGTGTGTTACTATAAATAACTTTATTGTAAATTCTTTTAAAACACGGGTAAACATGTATGCCCGTGTTTTTTTATCTGCGTATGAAATCATTTACTCTAACTATAAAGTGTTGTTACTCAAAATTACCCTTTTTTGTTAGTTTGATAAAAAATCCTTGATAAAAAATTAACCATGATTAATTCTTCACTTCACCATTGCCCAGCGTACTATAATTGACAAATGATTTATATCGTCTAAAGAAGTGCGTGATGGAAATATTTTTCCTCAGAGTTATTGCAAACTCAACGTATGATGATGCAAAAAAACAAAGATTCAAAAACAGGTATTTAGATTGAAATATCAAAAGTTGTGGGCAAAGCTTGCAATAATTCTTTTAATGAAGTTAAACATTTATTGGAGGAGTTTATTTCAATGAAGAATAAATATCTAATTGTAACCGTACTTGTTGTATTTTGTGCAGGTAGTGTTTATCCAGTATTTTCCCAAAGCACCAAAAAGGAGATAACCATTCTTTACACCAATTCACTCAACGGCATACTGGAAGCCTGTCAATGCAGTGCTGACCCAAAGGGCGGGTTGGTTAAGCGTGGCTATGCAATAGGGCAGCTGCGCAAAAAGTATAAAAACACTGTGCTTTTTGAAACAGGTGATTTTTGCAGTTACTATCCTGATACACTGCTTACAAAATATCTTATCAAAGGGTATGCGCACATTGGATATAATGCAATTGGTATAGGCGATCAAGAGCTTGCTGCAGGCGTTGATACATTTCATAAATACAGCACTGCGCTTCCTTTTGTGTGTGCCAATTTACAGTACTTTGCTGCAGGCAGCTGGCATACACCAACACAGCATTTAATAGTAACTATCGGCACTACAACGCTTGGGATAACTGCGGTAATTGATGCCGATGCGTTCAACTATTATCCTACCGAGATTACATCAAAAATAAAAATTACCGACTACAAGGTAGCTTTAAAAAGAGAGCTGCAGCAGCTACAAAAGACAGATTGCATTGTGGTGCTTTCGCATTTAGGTTTTGAAAAAGATAAGGAACTTGCGGTGCTTTTTCCCGGCATTGCACTCATTGTAGGGGGACATTCGCAAACGCTTGTCAAGACGCCTGTCAAAGTTGGTAATACATTAATAGTACAGGCCGGGACAAACGGCTCGCGCATTGGGGTTTTGCGGGCGACAGTTACTGACAAATTCATCACTGGCTACGAGCATTCCTTTGTACTGCCAAAGTGGCAGGATCCCGATGACCCTGCATTAGTAAAGTTAGTTGAAGAATATAATGAAGAAAATGCCAAACGGTTCCCGCGTTGATAGCTATTTGAAGACATTGTCTTCACCGGGGAAGATGTGCTCTTTTACTTCTTTACAGTAATTCTGTATTGCCTGCTGTGAGGTGGTAAAAAGGTCGGCATAGCGCTTTAAAAATTTTGGATTAAATCCTTTGTTTAAGCCTAGCATGTCATTTATAACAAGTACCTGACCATTGCAGTAGCGCCCAGCGCCAATACCTATTGTGGGAATATCAAGGGCTTGGGTTATTTCTTTTGCAAGCTCCTCAGGCACCATTTCAAGTACCAGTGCAAAAGCGCCAGCTTTCTGTAACAGCAGTGCATCTTCCATTATTATTTTTCGCTGCTGTTCATCCTTGCCCTGTACACTGTAGCCTCCCAGTTTGTGCACCGACTGCGGTGTAAGCCCTAAATGACCCATAACTGGAATTGAAGCTTTTGTTAATGCTTCCACCACCGGCACAAAGTCCCTGCCACCTTCAAGCTTTACTGCATTTGCGCCACATTCTTTCATAATGCGACCGCAATTGCGCATGGTATCTTCAATTCCTACGTGGTAGCTCATAAACGGAAGGTCGGTAACTATAAAGTGCTGCGGTGCTCCGCGGCGTACCATGCTACTGTGGTAAATCATCTGGTCTAATGTTACCGGTATGGTGGTATCATATCCTGCAACAACCATACCAAGCGAATCTCCAACCAATATCACGTCAATATCGGTTTGGCTGACCACGCGCGCAAAGGCGTAATCATAACAGGTAATCATTGCAATGGGCTCGCCAGATTGCTTCATCTTTGCAAAGTCTTTGATGTTTTTTATTGATGGCATAGCACTACCTCCCGTAATGGTTTGTGTGAAACCGGATCAATGATATTTGCATCAATTTCCAGTACCAGTTGTGCTGCAAACGGGCGTGTATAAATTTGCGGATGAGGCAGGGTAAGCGTTTGTGTTGTACATACTGTATCATTATACAGCAGTATGTCGCAGTCAATGGTGCGTGGTCCTTTTGGTATGCTGCGTACTCTTCCCAACCCAAGTTCAATATCCTGAAGCTTCTGTAACAGTGTGTGGGGCGTCAACTGCGTGTGGATGGCTACCACAGTGTTCAGAAAGTTAGGCTGATCTGTATATTCTAATGGCTGTGTTTCAATGATTGCGCTTTGTGCAATAATTGTTGTGTTTTCAAGTTGTGACAGTTTTTCTACAGCGGTGGTAATGTTACGGTAACTGTCGCCCATATTACTTCCCAATAAAATGTAAGCGATAGCTTTTGTCATAATTTATCCCTGTAGTCAGGTCCTGAAAGTTCAACAATGGTACACATTTCCTTTATGCGTGATAGGACTCTGCCGCCAGCAATATCGGCTAAAGCGCGATGGGGATCCACATTGGATGTAAATATTGTAAATTTTTCGGCTTCATAGCGCGCATCGACAAGATTGTACAGCGTTTCCTGCTCCCAGGGTGAATCCCGCTGTACGCCAAAATCATCAACTACAAGCACATCAGCGTTTTCAAGCTCATATTCAATCTCCTGTGCTGTGCCGTAGGTGGCAGAACCTTCGGCAAAGGTTGCACGCAGCTTGTTAAAGAATGTGCGCGAAATTTTGATAAAGCGTCCTTCCAACGCATGACGTATGATTAGCTCGGTTAATATAATTGAAGAAAGCAAAGTTTTCCCTGTGCCGGGGTTGCCCCATAAAAATAAGCCCTTACGTACATCAGGAAATTTTGAAACTATATCGTAGGCAATATTTTTTGCGTTTGATGAAAGCTTTGAATTTGCCTCAAATGAGTTGAAAAATCGCCACTGATATTTTTTATCAATGCCAGAGCGTGAATATATTGTCTTAATACGGTTAATCATCATTCGTATGTCGCGGCAGTAGCAGTTAGATATAGTGCCATTGAGCTCAATATAATAAGGAGGCTCTCCGCCACACTGGCATTTGTTCAATACACAGCGCGGGCAGGGCACTAACGGCTCTTCGCCAATCTCTTCAAAGTGTGGATTGCGCACAATGCCTGTATGTTCGCAGTACGAACAGAATGCACTGTGAATGCTAGTTTTGTGAGTCTTTGTGTGCATCGAAACCTCTTGTTAAAAAAATTATATACTGGTATGTTATAAATTCTTCAATTGCTAAAGTAAGCTACTACATACAACAGGGTACACTTTGCGCTGACTGATTAGTGCTGCTAATATTATTAGCTTACTACTTACGATATAAACATTGTATATATTTTCAATGATTATTTCAAATATTTTATAGATTTAACATATTCGTGTTTTTGATTATACAAATCAACACAGGGCATACGAAAAGGCATGCGGATGACAATTGATAATCTTGAAAAACTGGCAGAGGGTGAATTCCATATAGACCAAATTCCAATGTTTGACCGCAGCGAAGTTAGCACTATAGCTCAGTATGTCAACAAGCTTGCCGAATATCTCAGAGATTTTGTTGCTCAGAAGAGGGCATTGAACAGCAATTTGTCATCATTGACTGTTAACCTTACCTATAATGCAGAGGTGTTGTTTGCAAATACCCGTGATGAAGCAACCACAATGGAGGAAATTGCATCAACAACGGAAGAGATAGCAGCAAATTCGGAATCCATTGCAGCAATTGGCGATAATCAGTCAAAAGCAGTGGATTCTTTGATGCAACAGTTGCAGGAGCTATCGCAAGCTATTAATGTTGTGAGGAAAAGAGTTGAGGAAGCTATTGCAATATCAGGTAATGTAAAGGAAACAACTGATTCAAGTATCGCAAAGTTAAATACCATGATGGATAGTTTACGCAC
>JAOAIH010000113.1 GCA_026414805.1 Spirochaetota bacterium
TTTTGTATGATATCTCATAAAGTTGATGGGTAAGAATAAAAATTACAACTTCCCAAACCCTGAAGGAAAAATTGGCGTTTTGAAACGCTACCTTCACATTTTAGCACTTCTGCAATCGCCTGCTGCAAGCAATGAAACCTGGAATGCGGTAAAACTTGCCCGGTTACTATCGCTTGAAGAAAATGAAAAAGACATAAGCGACAGCCATGTGCGAAAGTATATCAAAGACCACATTGAAGAAGAGTTAGGTATAAGCGTTGACCGCACTCAAGGAGGGCTTATCACTGCATTGGCTGAGGATCTTGATCCAGATACGCAGCTTGAGATTGCGCGAGTATATGCAAGCTTTGTGGTAAAGGATTCAACACGCGATATGATACTGCAAAAATTTATTGCCTCACAACCCAACAGCGCGCTGTGGATGCTTGCACGTATTTATTTTGCAGCAATTGAAAAGAAGATGATTGAATGTACCTACATAACAGCTGAAGGTACGGTACGCTCCAACTGGAAGCTGTGCCCATGTTATTACTTGTTCCGTAACAATAATCTATACCTTTTGGTATATGATGTGGATATGAAAAAGTACCTGCCTTTAGTTGCTGAGCGTATTCACAATGTGGTAGTGCTTGATGCATATAGCATTGATTGGGAAATTCCTTCAATTGATGATGTCTTTGCTACATCACTTTCTGCATACATAAGTACAAAAGATACAGTGACTGTTACTATACGATATTCTGAAAAAGTGAAGAATGTCGTTGAAAATATTATTGCAACGCTTTTCCCCGATATTCAACATGAAAGTGATTGGTACACTGCAACATTTGCAATCAGCGACTATCTGTACTTGTGCAAACAACTTGTACTCTATGGCAAAGAGGTTGAAATACTAAGTCCACAGAAGGTTCGCCAGGAAATGATACAGATGCTCACTGAAAGCCTGAGTGTGTATCAAAAATAAACATCGCAAATAAGTTACTACCTTTTTTATTTAACTTACTGTAAATTTCCTATATAATTACTACTTCACTCATCTAATTATGTAAGCGATAGTTACTGCACAAAAGTCCACTCCACAACCCACGGTGTTAAGGGATATCCCTTGAAAAATTATTACCAAAGGAGGTAAGTATGCCTAGAAGGCGAGTTCGTCGTTATCCCCTGAACAATTTAATTGATGTCCAGTATTCTATGCTGGATGAGTCCGTGCGAAAGCCCGTAACGTATTATGTGTTGAATTTATTGAAGGAATTACAACCCAACGAACAATTGCTGACACTGAGTATGGAATGCTTGAGCATGGACGATAGAATGGAATTAATTGAAAAAGTATTCCCGAAAGAGACAAGATTTCCGGAAGATGATTTTGAACGTAATTATTATACTGATGCACTTGATGTTGTGAATAGCTCTTCTGGACTAGCAAATGTATTTATTCAGGCTCTCTTGGATAGTTTTAGCATGGTTAAATGGAGTGCAGTACAGAAGGTTTTAGTTAAATTACTTGAAAAAGAATATGGATTGCTCTCTGACAACAAAAATGATTTAGATGAGCGCATTGCAAAGCTTTCTGAATTTTTTATGCTCAACCCCAGCGATTGCGCAGTATTAAAGATATTGGTTATATCACTAGGATCACGAGATAGTATTTTGAAATCAATTTTAACCGAGATCAGTTACCATGAAATGCAACGCCGAATTGCAATAGCCACTACTATACCATTAACAGTTGTAAAGAGGGTATTATCCAAGACAGGGATTCTTTACACAACACGTATAATTGAATCAATAAGTCCAGATGGGTATGAGTATATCACCCTTTCAAGTGAGATTATAGAATTTTTATTTGATATAGAACCAGTAGATATACTGGAAAGATATGTAAAATTTGATACAGGAACAACATTCCCGATTCACGATTTTGCTGTGATGCCTCATGATATAAAGATTGTCAGCACACTTCTTCAAAGCAAGAAACCCTGCAATATCCTTTTATATGGCAAACCAGGGACAGGGAAAACTCAGTTTGCTCGCAGTATTGTAGCGTATAGCAATCGCAAGTTGTTTTTCCTTTCCACAATCATTCGGAACGATACCAGCAAGATGGAAAGCTTGAGCATGCGACTAATGGCAATAACTATCGCACTTAAAATAGCAGAAAAAAATGATGCAGTGCTCATAATTGATGAAGCAGATAGCATACTTAACACTGAATCATATTTTGGTTTTGGAGATAACGGCGATAAAAGCAAGATTAATGATATTCTTGATACAAGCAGAATTCAAAGTATCTGGATAACAAATAAAATAGAACTAATCCCTGATTCAACGTTGCGCAGATTTCACTACAGTATATCGTTTAAACAATTTACTGAAAAGCAGCGTATGTCACTATGGCATAGTATGCTTGGTAAAAGCATATTGAAAAACATTATAAAGGATGATGTTTTATATACATTGTGCCATAAGTATACTGTAAATGCTGCAGGAATAGGGATGAGCATAGAAGCAGTTGAAGCTATGTATACAAATCATTCAATTGCTGATGATGAGGTTATTCCTGTACTTGAAACGTTATTGCAGCGCCATACAGAGCTTACTGGCACACACAATGAAACATTACTGCATCCTTTAACAAAGCAATACGATGTATCACTGTGCAATGCAGATACAGATTTGCAAGCGATAGTAGCTGCGGTAAAGAGTTTTTATGATAAAAAAATTGACAACATCACTATGTCATTTTTGTTGTGGGGTCCAAGTGGCACAGGCAAAACTGAGTTTGTAAAATATTTAGCACAACAAACGGCAAGAAAGCTTATAGTAAAACGAGCATCAGATATTTTTAGCATGTATGTGGGACAAACTGAAAAGCTTATCCGCGCTGCATTTGAAGAAGCCAAGGAAGAAAATGCCATACTGTTTATAGATGAAGCTGATACATTCTTTATAGCCAGAGAAAATGCACAGCGATCATGGGAAGTTTCATTTGTCAATGAGATGCTGATACAAATGGAAAATTTTGGCGGCGTGCTGATATGTTCTACCAACATGCTTAAGCTTTTAGATACAGCAGTTATGCGGCGTTTTACCTTTAAAATTAGGTTTAATCCTGTTAAGCTGTCAATGCGTGTAATGCTGTATGAACGCTATTTTGTAAGCGATAGCAACCCGCTTACATTGCAACAAAAGAAAAGAATTGAAGCTATAGAAGGGCTTACCCCTGGTCACATAAAGGCGGTGTACCAAAAAGCATTGCTTACTGATTTGCTGAACGATCACGATCACATCATAGACCAGTTGGAAAATGAAGTGCGGTATATGAATAAGCAAAAAAAGATGAAGATTGGTTTTAATGCATAGAGCATATTAATCAATCTTCTTTAGCACTTTCTTTTGTTGCCTATGACAAAAGAAAGTGCTTAAAATAATAATTAGGAAATCCCACTTTATAAGAGGTGCACTATATACGCAATTCATAAGTTTTTGCTTGATACACTGAAACAAAAAACTATCAAAAAAAAGAAGTGGCTCAACATTTAGGGTATAAAAATATTTCCAAAGGAATAAGGCGTATTGATGAATTTATACAAGAGGTAACACTAATTGAACACATCATTAAGAATTTGCATATAGCATTGGATGAGCCGCTAAGTAAAGTTATAGATAAGTTAGAAGAAACAAAAAGAGAAATTGCTGAAGAAATCAAACAAAAGCATGAAGAAAAAAGAAAGGCTAAAGAAGAAAAGCGTAAAAATTTCAAACCATTTTTGTACTGTGTAACCCAAAACAAAATCCCATCGACAATTTTTGTAGCTGCAATTACCAAGTCCTATTTACTAAAAAAGGTAAGCCTGCCGGTCAATTTTAATCAACTATCGCATCTAAAAAAACGTGCTGCAATACTTAAAGCAATATGTGAACACTATGATTTTGTGCAACAGCGTTGGGATAGCAAAGTGCCTGCCTTTGGAGAAATACTTGCCTATACATAAGTGCCAACCTTTGAGTATAATGAAGAGGATCTTCATGTATATACTTTAAAGAGGGAATTTATTGAACATCCACCACGTTTTTATCAGGAAATTGTATTAGGCGTAGCAAGAGTTGGTATTCATAAGGGGAAAGATTTAACAAAAATCTTTAAGAATGTGGAAATAATTGCAGAAAAGATGAGGTAGTAATGAAGGTAGCAAAAGTAATAAATTATTTGTAAAATGAAAAAATGTTTAATAGTATGGTAGAAGGGGGCACGTTCAAATGAAAGAGTAAACTATAATGCAATAATGGCGTAGGCAACTAACTGATATTGTACTATGAGGATTTGTAGTAAAAAATAATGTTTGTAAAAATAAATTTGACAAACATTTCTTACTGGAGCTTTGTATTGATACAGAACAGTTGAGTATTTAAATGTGAGGTTGTATATGTCTAAAGAACTAAAATTTTTTAATACGCTCAAAGATATTTTTATAGGAGCAAAAATTGAAGGAACCGGTGGCTTCATTAACCTGATGCGTATTAAATCAAAATACTATGAAAAAATCGGACAACTTTTGAAAAAAGATGTTGATGAGGCATTAAAGAAATATCCTGATTTTCGTGAAGAGTTATTTGACAAACTATACAACTTTTTTAGTCGTTATTTTAGTGAAAGTGGAAGTATATATTTTAACTCTACACCATTTCATAATAATGTTTATGAAAAAGTCTATACTAATGAAAAAGATGTTGTCCTGTTTTGGAAAACACAAATGCTTTATTATGTAAAGACCGATAGAATATTTCGCAGTATGCCTGTAGAGTTTGATGGCAAAAAATTTGACTTTGATACTTCTACTATAGAAAATAAAAAAGCAAACGAAAAACGAAGTTTAATATATGAACTCAAAGAAATAAAAGACGGCAAAACAATTGTTTTTAATGTTATTTATTCCGAAAAAGGTAGAATCACAAAAACCGACGATATTCTCAAAGAAATCAAGAAAAAACATATTCAAATTACCGAAGAAGACCTTGAAAGAGCTTTCAGGATTTTTGAAAAACAAAGCGAAGTTGATCTTTTTATAAATAAAAATGCTAAGGCATT
>JAOAIH010000114.1 GCA_026414805.1 Spirochaetota bacterium
GTGGTGGTTGCCTGATGAAATAGTCTTTTTAAAGGAGATACCAAAAACAAGTGTAGGCAAATTCAATAAGAAAGAGTTAAGAAAAACTGTTTTGCCAGAAGTTCTTAAAAAGTAATTATTATCAGAATGTTTTAAATAACATTCCAATGTCAAGTTGAATGCTATATAAGTAATCGCGCCAGTTGGTAGATTCTATAACGTTTGAAAAATAAAACAGGCCATGAGGCCCTACATAAATATATGTAAATCTATCAAAAGGAATAGCCAGTCTAAGTTGCAGTCCACACCCAAATAGGTTATAGTTAATGTATTTAATCCCAGTAGTACTATTGTGGTTATTGGACATGGTATTATAAAAAATGTGCATGTAATTCAAGCCATAGAGAAAATCAAAGCGAAGTTTTTTACCAAATGACGAAATTAAATATAAAGGTATAGTAAATGAATGATTGTTATTTACCAACTTTTCATCTGGTGTATTACCAAATTTCAACTTGTTTTGATGATATGTGTAAAAAAGGCCTGAATGAATTCCAAAAACTGAGGAAAACATATTTTCCAGTAACAAACCGCCTCCAACACTTATGCCGGGTTTCCATTTAACAGTTTTTCCTTCTTCACTGCCACTTAGATGCCACACATCGTTTATTCCACCACTGATGCCAAAGCCAAAAATAAAATTTTGATAACTTGTTTGTGCAAAGATAGGTGTGTACAGAAAAGCAATGATAATTGAAAGTAAAGTAACAAAATGTAATGTATATTTCATGAATATTCTTCTTTCAGATGTTATTATCAATTGCCTTTATTTTGGCATAATGCATGTACCGTTAAATTTGGCACCGTTTTCAATATATAAATCTGGTGTTACAATATCACCTGACATGTTGCTGTGTTCAAATATTTCAATCAACTTAGTTGCTTTTATTTTTCCCTGGCATTTACCACTTATTGACACAACAGCGGCTGATATTTCAGCACTTACATTTGCCTCGTCGCCAATGATTAATGTACCTTCGGTTTCAACCTTACCCTGGAAAAAGCCTTTTATTTTTAGTGAAGATTTAAATTTTAATGTCCCTCTAAACTTTATATCATTTGCAATGACAGTACCAATCTTATTTTCATCCTCAATAATTTCTTTTTGCTCAACCATGCAGTATCTCCTAATAAAAAATTAGTTTCAATTTTTTTACAACAATATATAAATCTTTGTCAATTCAATTTACATTAAATAACAATTTTTTCAAAAAAATCGTTGCATAATTATGTTCATAATATTTATTGCAAATATTGCAAATAAGGCTATATTTAATAATAACTATCGTACATAAAATAGTATTTGCCTCATATTATTTAAAATTTTAGGATGTATTAAAAGTTATTATAATAGTGTATATTGATTATTTATTATATTTTTAAGGAGATAATTGTTTATGGAAGAAATATTGCAAAAAGCTAATGAATTAGGATTAATGATAAAAGGTTCAGATATTTATAAACGGTATGAGGAACTGGTCAAGAAAATAGAAGCCGATCAAAATGCTAGGAATTTGCTTGAAGAATATATAAAGGTAAGTGAAGAATTATATCAAAAGGAAGCCAGTGGTGGTGTAATAGAAGTTGAGGAAAAGAGAAAACTACAAGATATAAGTCAAAAAGTTTCTGAAAGCCAACTCATTAAGGAATTTATTGCAACACAAACATATTATGTTAATATGATGATGCAGATTCAGAATGCAATAAGTAATCCTAAAGGTGATCCAATTGGTCCCTCAAAAATAATAAAACCTGGGCAGAGTGGAAAAATTATTACAGGAAATTTTTAGGCGATAATAAACAAATATACTACAGTTAAAAAAGTGGTATGTTTTTTTACAATTAGGCTAATTTTTCAATTGCTTCTTTGATACGTTTAAGTCCCTCAACAATATTTTTATCGGATGTTGCAAATGAAAGACGAATGTTATCATCTGAACCAAACGCTATACCAGGTACCACCGCTACCCGTGCTTCTTCCAGAAGATATGATGATAACTTTGAAGAAAGAAATTCATCTTTGTATTTTTCTTTGATTGAAGCAAATCCTGGCAGGGAGTACACACCTCTTACATTTGGGAAAACATAAAATGCCCCATCAGGTTTATGGCATTCAATTCCTTTAATTTCATTAAGACCATTCACAATTATTTCACGACGACGTGTAAAAGCCTCTAACATGGGTTTTAAAACGCTTTGGTCACCAGTCAGCGCTTCAACTGCTGCCCACTGTGCAATAGATGTTGGGTTTGATACTGACTGGCTTTGAATCATTTCAACCTGAGCAATAATATTGGCATCTCCTGCCATATAACCTATTCGCCAGCCTGTCATTGAATACGTTTTTGAAACACCATTCAATACCATGGTTTTCGATTTTAGTTCAGGAACTGCGTTTACTATATTATAAAACTTCTTGTTATCATAAACTATAACTTCATAAATGTCATCGGTGACAATGCAAATATCATAAGGCTTGAGTACTTCACCAATTGCCTTAAGTTCATCTATAGTATACATAGCACCAGTGGGATTAGATGGAGAATTTAAAACAATGGCTTTGGTTTTTTTGGTTAAGTGTTTTTTTAGCATCTTAGGAGTTATCTTAAAATCAGTGGATTCATCAGCATGAACAATTACGGGAACACCATCTGCTAAGAGGACAATATCAGGGTAAGATACCCAGTAAGGTGAGGGGATGAGCACTTCATCACCACTGTTTAGCAATACTTGCATTAAGTTGTAAAACGAGTGTTTGCCGCCACAATTTACAGTCACTTCAGAAATCTTATATTCAAGGTTATTGTCTCTTTTGAACTTTTCCACAATGGCTTTCTTCAATTCGGGTATACCGCCAGAAGGTGTGTATTTTGTTTTGCCTTCTTCTAATGCTTTGATAGCAGCATTTTTAATGGATTGTGGAGTATCAAAATCAGGTTCACCGGAACCAAATCCAATAACATCAATTCCTTGCTCCTTTAGGGAATTTGCAATTGCGGTCACTGCCAGGGTAGGAGAGGGTTTGATTTTTTTTAATCTTTGAGCTAACTCCATAATTTCACCATTTAATCCAATTAATTAATTTAATTCAATGTATGGTTATTATTCAAGTGGAGACAACATTTAATATAAGCGGATAAAACAATATTTCAAAGTAAAGCAAAATAATTGTATGTTTTTGTCAAGATTAATATTTTTAAGTACCTACCATAAAATATGGTTGCTAAAATTTTAATCGTTTTTATGCTATTAAGTAAAAGTGCTGCTCAATTGTTTTAACATGTTGTATATATCAGGAGGTGGTAGTATGAAAAAATGTGCTATAACTCTATTAATTATTTTTATTATGTTCAATTGTATTTATTCTGCTCAGAAAAGTTTTGTTGGTCGTGTTATTTATAAAGCAAACGATTATATAGAGGTAAAATATGGAAAAACTGAAAGGATATTTTATGTGAATGATAAAAGCATATTTACCCAGAATAAAACTAATGTAACATTTTCTAATATTGAGGTATGTCAAACAGTAAAGCTTTCATATACTATTAGTAACAATAAAATGTTTATTCTAACCTGCGACATACTTAAAGATAGCGACTGTAAATAGGGTTATTTCATCATGGAGTTTTTATTTGAGGAACATTGCATAGAATGTATATATGAAAAAGATGGTACTGTTACAAGTATAAAAACATTTAACTGTAAAAAAGAAAATTATATAAATAATACTGCTTATGTTTATTACAACCGCAATAGAAATTTCAAACTTAGCATAAAACCATTTACTCGATTATACATAAAAAAACTAATTTTGACATTCCAGACTAATTGTGCTAACGTTTCATGTTTTGTGAATGGATATCAATCATGGACCTATACAGGTGTTTTTGATGCTGTAGCAAAGAAACGAAAACCGTGGCTGAAGTTTGTCATTGCAAATCAGGAAAATGCGGCAAATCCGCCAAAAGGAAAACGTGGCTTAGTACAATCAGATATGTTCTTTCTTTGTGGCGATAGCAACTCGCAATCATCGGTGTTGTTTGGACAGCTACCTGTTAAGAAACAGTTCCAACAGTTTATATCCTTTGAATTTGACTATCGTACACAATTATTATCTATTATTTGGGACATAGACAGATATTGTGATGCTCATGAAGAATATATATTGGATCCTGTATGTATGCTCCAGGGAGATGCATGGAGGATTTTACAAACGTATGCAGAGAGTATTTCACAGGAACTATCGCCCACATTTAATAGAAATATCCGTAAAGGGTGGTGCTCATGGTATTATTACTATAATTCAATTACTAAAGATGAGATAATTGCTAATGCAAAGTATGCTAAGGAACATGATATCCCATTTGATTTCATCCAGATTGATGATGGATATCAGACAACGATTGGCGAATGGACAACCGTGAAGGGATCATTTACAGCTGCTATGCGTTATATTGCAGATACTATTAAGGATTATGGTTTTACACCAGGTATATGGTACTCTCCATTTATTGTATCAAAGGATTCAAGAATCTTTAAAGAAAATAAATCATGGATTCTTAACGACAGTGAGGGTAAACCTGTAATTGCTGGATACAATCCAGCATGGGGAGGTTATTATTTTACTGTTGATGTGACACTGCCTGCAGTCTTGAGTTGGATTGAAGACACCATTAATACGTTATTATATGAG
>JAOAIH010000115.1 GCA_026414805.1 Spirochaetota bacterium
CCTGACAATAGTGCAAGTGCTGGAAAATTATACCCCATTGGGAATTTAAATGGAGTGATCCCGTTTTCATTAGTACCTGATTTAGTAAATGCACTAGATGACCTAAATACAAAGTTCATCTGTGTTTGGCGTGCACTTTTAGTATAATATGTTGATTTATTACGAGTTGGATCCAGTGATAACTCATATGCACCTAACCATTCATCAACTACTGGAACTTCTTTTATAAGTGATACTGTAACATAAGCGTGTTTGGCTCCTGATGTCATTGAGTACAAACAATCGTTTACTGTTAAAATGCCACCCGTTGGCAGCCCATGACCATGTGGAACATTATCGTCGTCATTGCCACCTTCATTATTCTGATATGGTTCATTAGTTGCACTGCCATAGCGCGTCAAAAATCCAAAATCATAGGATGCTATCAAAGTAAACAATAGATGGTCAAGGTACGATACCTTATAACTTGCAGTGCTTCTGGGCTGTCCAAAACCGTTATATTCCACCATTCGCTTAAGCGAAGGCTCTATTTCATAATTACTAAAATCAATCCCGCAGTTTAATTTTAAATCATACAATTTCTGGGTGAGGTATTCCAGTGCAGAGCGCGCTTCAGATGGATCATATATTGTTGAAAAATCGTCCCTGCCTGTTGTATCCCAGCTCCCCTTTGCTTTAACAAATAACCCTACCAATACAGGCCACATCTGTTTTAAGCCATTCCGCAATTCTGTATTAACATAATATGTGCTATCATTTCTGTTGTAATTGTATTTTATACTTGTATTACTATTGTCATAAATTGCTCCACCAACTGTAGTATAATCTTCTAGATTAATCATTGCCTCTTTTAATACCTGAGTAAAGGATTTCCCATTTGTAGTAGCTGTTAACAATCCACCAAGTTCATTTATAACATCATATAATGCATTGCGAGCATCAGGATCATTTTTAATTATTTCTTTTAATGCAGATAATAATACATCCATGCCCCGTGTTGCATTACCTAAATAAGTGTTTTTGCTGTTATAAGTAATTGTGCTGTTTGTTTTAACCAACAACTTACCCAACGCTTCCTGTAATAAGGGGAGCTGATTCCCAACATTTTGCCCCTGAGTATCCCGTAAAAATGCTATTATATCAGCCATTACAGTTTCTATTTCACTTCCATGGACATCATATATATATCCAACAACTTTTCTAAGCAAACCAATCAGTTCATTTGAAATCCCAAGATCACTTTCGGCTAACGTATCAACCATTGAATAAAAATCAGTTTCATAATCATACGTATCCGAAGGCCAATCCAAATCATTTTGATTTATCACTCGCCCTAATACTTCACGTATTGCAGGTAAGGTATTCGTTATTTTTCTAATTGTATTTGGATCAGCAGTAATCAATATCCACTGTGGCGGCGCACCTATTTCCTGAACGTTATCATACAGCGCACCACCTAATAATTCATTAAACGTATATTCATCAAGCGATGTGAAACCTTCTTGAATTGCAGGGTATTCATCAAGCATGCTGAAAGGCTCTGACCCTTCAGATCCATTTATAGAATTATTCTGGAATGTGGTGTCATTTTTTCCTGAACACGATAGGAAGAATATAACTGATATAATTATGGTGATATAGGTTTTATAACACTTCATGATGCACCTCAATGTTTCTTGAAAATATAAATAAAATAAACATGATAGTTATCATATGATAATACCGACGTTTCGGTATTTCCTATTCTAAAAAAAAATTGAAAGATCATCATAAAGAAAATGAATAATTTATTTATTTTTAAAATACTTTTCAATACTATATTGAAGTAACCGTCCAGCAGTACTCTTCCATAAATAGATTTTAATACCGACTGGTAAGTATTGTCAACCATTAATTAAAAATTTTACAAAAATTTTTTAATTTTGTTATATTATTATATCTTTTTCGATTTATTATATTATATATATAAAATTAAAAATATATTTTTTATCTAATTTTTTGTTTTGTTTGCTCTCAACATATTACCACTATGATGTTATTCATCTAATCCACCTTTAGCATTTTTTAAAACATTATACTTGTCGTATATATCTTCAATTGTAATCGTAATAAAAAGAGATATTAAAGCTCTGACCCCATTTAGTAGCAATAGTCGCAGCTACTATCGCCTATTTTATTCTTCAAAAAGATCTTTAAAAAAATTATATATTTCATTAAATTCTGTTTTCAGCTTGGAAAAGGATCTGTCTTTCTGAGTGTGGTGAAACGCTCCAGTTGCCACAAAGGTGCTTTGCAATCCCCGCTGTAATAAATACTTATGCATACTCATACCCATGCTAAAAGGTATAATATTGTCAGTTCGCGAATGCAAAATATAAAATTTGCATTTAGGTAATGGCTTGCCTTTTTCAAAAAGCGTCATTTCATTAATTTGCTTAAATTCAGGATTTTCAACTTTCAATGAGTCTATTTTTTTAAAAAGAGCATCACCCAGTACACGTTTCATTTCCTGTCTATCTGTAATCCCTGGTTTAGTTGCAGCAATAGCTTTACTGACCAGCTTTTTTTCTTCATCAGTTATGTGTGGGTGGCGCATAGCGTTAGCAAGTTTAACAATAAAATCAACCTCCATGCCGCTTGTATTATAAAAATGCATAAGCATCTGGCCATTTAGAAATGGGCCATACATAAATATTTTATCTGGATATAATTCCAAAGGTATATCTTTTAAGGCTGCAACCAACATAGTGGCTGAAATACATGCACCAAATCCATTATATTTCCCGGGATAACGCTTACGCACCTCCATATACATTGTCTGTATTTCTTTTGTGGCATCTATTACGTCCCTATCCGTCTCACTTCCGTAAAGATATGGAACTAAAACTTTTCTCCCTGTTGCCAGTGCCAAAGCCTTTGCAAGTTTAACCAATGATGGATGGGTATACCCCTGAGGGGTCATCCCATGAATACAAAAATAATATCTATCATGGTAACCCAATATACGTTGGTATATTGTCATCTTGGTATGTTTACCCTCTTTCAGTGGGAGTGTTACTTCCACTGAACTAACACCCCATGCAGGAATAATCTCATTCATCACCATCATAAACCGTACAACAGGGTTACTGTACACTATTAGGAATATTGAGGAAAATAGCAAAAATAATATCAAAGTGAATATTACTAATTTTTTTATAATTGTAGTACCTTTTATCATCTTCATCCATCCCCTCCCAATTCTGTAACTGTGTAGAAAAGTACTAGCTATTAATTTTTGCAATTATTTTTTAGTTTATAGGCTCTGACCCCTTTAACTATTTTTAGGCTCATAATATAGCTTTAACCCCTTAAATGCATCCAAATATTACATATTGAGTGAGCACTTATTCAAATATGAGTGATTGTTCGCTCATATTTTTATATTATTATTATATAAATTATTAATTTATTTTTACATATCACTTGTTATCAAAATATTGACTTTTTATTTTAAAATTAGTATTATATTATCAATATTATCATTCAACATTGCTGTTCTGCATCTACCTCATAGTTGATATAAAAATTGATAAAAAATCCAGGAGGTATTCAATGGATCTTTTCGACAAATGCCATGCATTTACTCGAGTTGAAGAGGTTAAATCAGTTGGGTTGTATCCTTACTATCATCCTATTACAGAAACTGAAGGGCCTGTGGTCTATATGAATGGCAAGCGCATGATTATGGCTGGTTCCAATAATTATTTGGGCCTTACACATGACCCAAGGGTTAAAAAAGCTGCAATTGATGCAATCAATAAATATGGTACAGGCTGTTCTGGTTCGCGGCTTATTAATGGATCGCTTGATATTCATTTTAAATTGGAAGAAGCTCTGGCAGAATTTGTTGGCAAAGAAGCAGCATGTATCTTTTCTACTGGCTTTCAAACAAATCAAGGAGCTATCGTACCCCTTATAAAAAAGGGAGATTATATTATTTCTGACGCTGAAAATCACGCAAGTATAATTCAGGGAACATTAATTGCAAAAGGATTATGTGGCGATAGCATACTTGTAAAGTTTAATCATAATGATATGGTTGATCTTGAACAAAAAATCTCTGCCCTTCCTTATGAAGCTGGTAAACTAATCGTTGTTGACGGTGTTTTCAGCATGAATGGTAATATTACTCCACTTCCACAAATTGTGGCGATAGCTCATAAATACAACGCCAGAATTATGGTAGATGATGCCCATGCTCTTGGTGTTATTGGTATTGGTGGTAGAGGCACTGCAAGTTATTTTAACCTCACGGAAGAAACAGATATTATAATGGGTACATTTTCAAAAAGTCTAGCTTCTTCAGGCGGTTTTTTAGCTTCAAGCGAACGAGTTATTAATTATATTAAACACCATGCTCCTGCTATAATCTTTAATGCAAGTATGCCAGCTTCAAATGCAGCAGCTGCTGATTTCGTTAAAGGCTTTAAAAATTTCTTAAAGTCAGATTCCAAGAATCTTACAAATAATGGAGGAACTGAAGGCGTTGCAGCAGTTTCAGCTCTTGGTTACGATGCATATATGGTAGCCTGTCTCTTAT
>JAOAIH010000116.1:0-475 GCA_026414805.1 Spirochaetota bacterium
CCTGATAATGCCTCCCTGCTTTCACGTAATAGCAATCCATTGATATTTTCACTGGTGTGTTTGCTGTTCATCAACTGGATTGCTGCATATAGCCTTGCTGCATCTTCAAAGACTGTGTCAACAGTTGCATCAGATTTTTTGTCAGGTAGTGAGGCAATGTGTGCCATTGCACTATTCCAGGTTACTATCGCCCCTGATTTTGAAAAAATGAGTACAGGCTGGTTCAGATATTTGATAAAGTCATACTGTGTTGCTCTTGATTTCATACTTTCAACTTTTTAACTTCGCAATCATTTTCCACTTAAAATGCTATAATGAATAAATAGATGAACACACATATTTTTTTCAAACCTGGTTTTGTAAAGCAAATAAACGTTTCTTGTAATAATTTTATTAATGTAAACACATCAAAACGTAATGTCAATAAAATGTTGAAAAATTGGTAATAAAAATAAAAAAAGCGCATCACCAGTAA
>JAOAIH010000116.1:485-4575 GCA_026414805.1 Spirochaetota bacterium
TTTATTATACATAATTAGCTATTTGGTCTATTCTAAAGGTGCTCCGGTAAAGATGTGTTCGCTTGCTTTGACCACAGCTGCTTCCCCATCAAGGATATAGTCAACCATGCCAAAGAATTTCTTAAATTCAGCACCAAGGAAGAACTGTGATGACAATACCTTTCCTGTATAGTAGGCAGCTTCACTGTTATCAGCCAGCAATGCATTGAGGTCATCACCTTTTTTGTCGCCCACTATTTCTTTCATTTTAGGCTGTGCAACAGAAAGCATCCAAAGATGCATCCATCCCAGCGTAAACATAGATAGCGCCTGTTGCAGTGGTGTTGCACTTGCAAATATATGCAGAAATTTTCCGGCAGCCATCTGTTCTTTAAGATAATTTATAACTGTATCAACCTTTTCAAGGCCTTTTTGCACAACATCAACATACTTATCATCAACAATACCTTTTGCCTTGTTAATAGTTTCTTGCACTCGTTTCTTAAAAACAGTGTAATTATACTGTTCGGGATTCATCAATATCTTTCGCATTGTTAAGTCCATTGACTGAATGCCATTTGTACCTTCATAGATTGAAAGTATCTTTGCATCCCGTGCAAACTGCTCAACCGGATAATCCGAGCAGAATCCATATCCGCCATACACCTGAATAGCTTCAGCAGTAACTTTCCATGCGTTATCAGTGTTGCCTGCTTTTGTAATTGGGATAAGGAATTCAATCATTGCCTGAGCTTCTTTCTTGCCTTCGCCATCAAGTACATGTACAAGGTCTTCCTGATATCCAACATAGTAAGTCAAAAGTCTCATTCCTTCAACATAGGACTTCATCCACAGTAGCATTCGTTTAACATCTGGATGTTGTATGATAGTTACTTTAGGAGCATCAGGATTAAGCATCTGTGTTACATGCACACCCTGTATACGATTGCGCGCATATTTTATTGCATGCATATATGCGGCACTGGAAACTGCTAGTCCCTGCAATCCAACGTATAGGCGGGCTTCATTCATCATCTGGAACATAATCTTCATTCCCTGCCGTTCCTGACCCAACAGCCAGCCTATGCAATCTCCATTATCACCAAAGTTGAGAGTACAGGTAGCAGATGCTTTGATACCCATTTTATGTTCAATACCAGAACAAACAACATCATTAAATTCCAGTGAACCATCAGCTTTTACTCTGTATTTGGGCACTATGAATATTGATATTCCTTTTGTTCCAGGTGGGTCCCCTTCAATGCGTGCCAATACCGGGTGAACAATGTTTTCGGGCATATCATAATCACCACCGCTTATGAAAATTTTCTGCCCAATGATCTTGTAAGTACCATCACTTTGCCTGATAGCCTTTGTTTTAAGATTTCCTACATCACTTCCAGCATCAGGTTCAGTTAAACACATGGTGCCTGTCCACTGTCCTGTAATCATCTTTGGTATATACAGGTCTTTCATTTCCTGTGTGCCAAAGTTTTTGATTAGGTTAAGAGCACCAATGGTTAATGCAGGATACATAGAAAATGCAACACTTGCGGCTGTAAAATACTCAGTGCAGCACTGACCTATTGCCTGTGGCATGCCCATACCACCAATTTCGGGATCATTTACCAAGCCAATAAACCCTGCATCATACATTGCCTGTAAAGCTGGCTTGTAGCATTCAGGCAATATTACTTTTTTAGTGGCAGGATCGTACTGCACTCCAATTTTATCCCCTTCCATATTTGCCGGATATACCTGCTCAACAGCTATTGTTTCGGCCAGGTTTAATACATCTTCAAATGTATCTCTATCAAAATCAGCAAAACGTGGGTATTGATTGAGTGTATCAACACCTAATACTTCAAACAAGACAAATCGCGTATCCCTAGTGTCCACCAAAGGGTTAAGGGACATTACTCCAGTAGCCATAAAAAGACCTCCTGTATTACAATTTTAATATATATATGATGGTATTATGTTAAATACCATAATTCCTTGTTTCACGATATTTTTTTTATTTATTTTGTCAATAATTTGTTAACATATAAATACTGCTATTGACTGTTAAATTTTGTTTATGTAATAATAACAAAAAATAAAAAAAGGCAGGTATTAAAACCTGCCTTTTTTAAAAATTTTGTATATAACATCTCTTATTCGTTGAGAGCACCAGTAAAGATTTCTTCGCTGGCCTTAATAACTGCAGATTCACCACTGAGGAGTGCTTCAATCCTGCCAAAATATTTAGGAAATTCTGAACCAAGATAGAACTGTGACGATAAAACCTTTCCGCTGTAGAATGCTGCTTCAGCGTTATCTTTGAGCAATGCTGCTCTTTCTTCGCCTTTTTTATCGCCAACAAGTTCTTTCATCTTTGGCAATGTTATTGTCAAGCTCCACAGGTGCATCCATGCAATAACCAGCATATACATCGCTTGCTGAAGTGGTGTCGCATTTGCAAAAAGATGCAGGAACTGCCCCGAAGCCATCTGCTGCTTCATCATTTCAATAACTTCATCCAGCTTCTGAATTCCACGTTCAACTATTGCAACATATTTATCTTCAACAATTCCCTTTGCTTTATCAATGGTCTGCAACATGCGTTTTTTAAGTACCATGTAATTATACTGCTCTGGGTTCATTAAAATCTTACGCATAGTGAGGTCCATTGACTGGNTGCCGTTGGTACCTTCATATATTGCAGTAATTTTTGAATTTCTCATCATTTGTTCAATAGGATAATCTGCAACAAACCCATAACCACCATAACATTGCATAGCTTCTGATGTGATAAGTACTGACATATCTGAACAGCCAGCCTTTTCAATTGGAGTAATTATCTCAACAAGTGCCTGTGCTTCTTTTGCTGCTTCACCTTCTAACAGCTGAGCAAGTTCATAATTAAGGTAAAGGTAATAGATCATTGCCCTCTGGCCTTCAATGTATGACTTCATCCACAGAAGCATTCTCTTTACATCTGGGTGATTTATGATGGTCACTCCTTTTGCTTCAGGATTAAGCATCTGTGTTACATGTACACCCTGCACACGATTTTTACAATACGTCACCGCATGCATATAAGCTGCTGAAGCACAACCATGAGCCTGAAGACCAACACCCATACGTGCATAGTTCATCATCTTAAACATAATTTTCATTCCCTGGCGCTCCTGCCCAAGCAACCAGCCTATACAATTATTATTATCTCCAAAACTCAATGTACATGTTGCTGAACCTTTAATACCCATCTTGTGTTCAATACCAGCACATGTTACATCGTTAAATTCGCCAAGTGAACCATCAGGGTTTACTCTATATTTGGGTACTATAAAAATAGAAATTCCTTTTGTTCCGGGTGGGTCACCTTCAATACGTGCTAGAACTGGATGTATCATATTTTCATAGTAGTCATTGTCACCCGAAGAAATGAATATTTTTTGCCCATAAATCTTAAACGTTCCATCTGGTTGTCTTACAGCTTTTGTCTTCAATGCACCAACATCTGAACCTGCATCAGGCTCTGTTAAGCACATTGTTCCGCCCCATTTCCCTGAGTACATATTTTTAAGGTACATATGTTTCTGCTCTTCTGTCCCAAATGCCTCAATAAGTTCAGCAGCACCATGAGTTAAACCTGGATACATCAATAATGGATAGTTGGCTGCACAAAAATATTCATTACAAGCCCATGCAATAACCTGTGGTATACCCATTCCACCCCATTCTTCGGATATATCCATTCCACCAAAACCAGCTTCATAAAAAGCATCAAGTGCTGCGTGATAGCACTTTGGAATGGTTACCTTTTTCGTTGCACCATCATAATGGCAACCTTCTTTGTCCCCCTCAGCAAATGTAGGATATATCTGCTCAACAGCCATGGTTTCAGCCAAATTGAGCATGTCCTCAAACATATCCTTATCAAATGAAGAATACTTTGGTAGCTTAGTGAGCTGCATTACATCCATCATTTCATAGAGGACAAAGCGCACATCCCTTGAATCAACTAGTGGATTTAACGCCATAAAAAACCTCCTGCTTTTAAATTATAACAAATGTTAAAATATTACACATTCACGTGTATGTTAAGATTTTCTTACATACATAC
>JAOAIH010000117.1 GCA_026414805.1 Spirochaetota bacterium
TCAGAAGAAATGTTTGGGGAAGATGGGGGAGGTGGCGAAAGAGGGGAGGACGGTGTTGTTTGTGAGCCATAATATGGGGGCGGTTACTAATTTATGTAGTTGGGCACTTTTATTAAATAATGGGCAAATCCTACAGACAGGACTACCCGAAGAAGTTGTATCTATATATTTTGATTGTATGGCAGGGAGAAGCAAGGGCGAAGTTTTATTGACAGCTTCGCCTTCAGAGGCTTATTTTACACGTATAGCAATTCTTAACCATCATAACCAACCGATGCAAGCTATACCGGTAGCGTCAGATTTTGTAGTTCTACTCGAATACAATGTCGAACGACAAATATCTGCGCTTGAGGTTTCATTCAGCCTATTTAATAGCAACGGTTCAAAGGTTTTCTATTCCGCTTTATCAAAATCAAGGAATAGGGACAGCTCAGTTCAGAACCATGAACCTGGTCATTATGTGGCGAAGGTAAATATCCCTGGTGAATTCATCGCCCCTGGCACATATTTTTTGACGGTTGGACTGCACCAGCCGAACGTTCGCCTGTTCGATCGGCGTGATCATGTTATTGAATTTAGAGTTGTCGAGACAGGTTTTTCAGATTACCGATATGCTGATCAGAATATAGGCTCAATTCTTGTTCAATTTGATTGGATTGTGGAGCATAAAAACAATGGTGCAAGTTAAGCCTAACTTTCTGATTGTCGGTGCTGCAAAGTCAGGGACAACATCTCTTTATTATTGGCTCAAACAGCATCCAGAGGTTTTTATGCCAGATAACAAAGAGCCTTCATATTTCGTGTATGGTTACGGGATTTCTGATTGGGAGAAATATCTTTCACTTTTCGAGTTAGGCCGCGGCAAAAAAGCAATAGGGGAGGCATCAGCTTCATACCTTGTAGCACCAGAAAGCGCACAATGGATTCGGCAAAAGCTTGGGAACGTTAAAATTATTATTTTGCTTAGAAATCCTGTTGAAAGAGCCTACTCGCTTTATTCTTGGATGGTAATGGAAGGTTATGAATGGATTTCTAATTTCGAAGAAGCCCTTGCAGCAGAAGAGGGAAGATTTTGTAACGAATTTTTTCGGACAAACAATCCAGAATATTTTTGGGATTATATGTACGTTAGAAGTGGCTTATATTATGAACAGGTTATGAGGTATATGGACATATTTGAAGATATTAAAATTTATCTTTTCGATGAGTTGGTGACTTCATCGAAAGCTATATATTTTGACGTATGTAACTTTTTGGGCATAAATAATACTTTTGACCCTGTATTTGTACACCAAAATCCAAGCAGATTACCACGTTCAATACGTCTGCAATTTATTCTTCGAAGGTTAAGAAGCTTAGTGGGAAAAATCCCTAAGTTTTCAAAACCTCTAAAGTGCAGCATATCCCTAATTATGAATTTAAATATAAGTTTTGGTTCTAAACCAGTAGTTTCATTAGAGACCAGGCAATTTCTTAAAAAGAGATACGAAAGAGATATTTTGGAGTTGAGTAAACTCATCGGAAAAGATTTATACAGTTGGTTGCGATAAAAAGCTTTGGTCACTACATGCAGGAGTTGCTTAAAATTGACCGTAAAAAGCTTTAGTTTTATTCTGTAGTATGTCTAATGTAGCCTGAACTGCATGTTAGTGAATATGACCAGAAATAAGTACTTTGAGATCAAAAGGATCAAGAAATTTATAAAATTGTTCACCCCACCTATTGTTCTAAAGGGCTACCGCTTCTTACGCTATGGGCGACAACACCTTTTTGCAAAAGGCATCTATCTCGCTGGAGATTATCTGTCTTGGGAGAATGCTCTTGCCGCCAGCACTGGCTATGATAGTGAGATCATCCTGGAGAAAACGAAAGCAGCCCTGCTGAAAGTAAAAAACGGAGAGGCAGTCTACGAACGTGATTCAGTTCTTTTCGACAAAATTCAGTATGCCTGGCCGTTACTGGCTGGCTTGATGTGGGTGGCTGCCCGGTGCGGCGGCAGACTCAATGTGCTCGATTTCGGCGGCTCCCTGGGCAGCAGCTACTTTCAGAACCGACGCTTTTTGCAACATCTGCTTTCTGTGCGCTGGAACATCGTTGAACAAGTACAGCATGTAGAGATAGGTAGACGTTATTTTGAGGATGATCATCTTAAGTTTTACGTATCAATCGAGGAATGTCTGAACCAAACGGCGCCCCAGGTGATTTTATTGAGCAGTGTTCTGCAATACGTACCAGAGCCTTACACGCTCTTGGATAAGATTTCGAACTTGACCTTCGACCATCTGATTATAGACCGGACATCATTCTGGAATGGAGCAAGTGATCGGATTTGTGTACAGTACGTCCCATCCAAGATCTACGAGGCCAGCTACCCCAGTTGGATTTTCTCCGATGAGAAGTTCCACCAGCGTCTGATCAAACATTGGGAAATTGTAGCTGAGTTCGATAATTCCGATCGGTTGTCTGCTCCGATGAGGGTTACCTATCGTGGTCTTATCGCCATCAGAAAAATGGCAAGGTGAGTGATTCTCTGTGAAGTCTTATCTCGACCCTGGATAAGGCGGTCGACATCATCCGGCTCAGATGACTATCGGCATTGCCTCCAAAAACCCAATGCTATCCACCATGACTTAAGACGGTGCATTCCTTTGCCAGATATGAGTCGAAATGTTGTGTACCATACTGGCGTGCTTGAATACATGCGCTGTGTCGACGCTTTTAAGTTTTTGCGGAAAAGCTATAGGGGGTTGAAGCAAAGTGGCATCATTTGTGTTGGAGTGCCTGATCTGGAGAAACTCTTTCGCCTGTATCGAAATGAGTAAGAAGAGGCTTTAGCTGGCGATGAAGGTGTGGCGAACGACTATGACTGGATTCTTTTGGAACACGATGATCGGGTTTTGCACAAATAAAAGTGGCGGTGAGATGCTGGCCTGTCTCCGCCAGAACCATCTGCTCAATGAAGTTTTTTGTCTGCGCCCGAAACCATAAGCAAGGCCGCAAAAGCACTCTGGCATTGCAGAGGAAGAATGTCTCTGCACAAGTAAGATTGCTCGTCCACAGGAGGCTGATAAAATACGAGCATTATGAAAGAGAGTGAACCATAGCTTGTTGCTGCAACTTTTGGGCGCGGATATGAATAAGGTTGATGGAAAGCGGTCGCTTTCGTCGGCACCTTTTTTGCTGGTCTGGTTGCTGCGGACGACTGGTTTTCGTGACCAAATTATTAATGGATGAACGACCTTATCATCAGCAATTTATATTATGTCGGCTACGGCATATTAATTTAAATAGACAGTGGTTTTAATGGGGCATGTCGCTTTGGGGCATAGCCTGATCTCAACGATAGCTGAAGCACTTGGCGTAGGGGCAGGATATTTTATTTATCGTTTGGCAAACCAGTTCTAAAACTCCATACATAACTTCTTTATTGCACTGAAAATCAATTAATACAACTTGTTATGATGGCAATAGATTATCGAGCGGTTAGCATTTTCTACACTGCAACAAATGTGGAAAACGTGTGCAACAAATTATTATGGATTCGGCTGCTGGTGGAAGAAGAATAGCCCTTTGAGATATGGGGTGGCGAACATTGAGTGATTTTACTTGTGTGGAGGATTCCATCGCATTGGTATTCAATATTAATGTTGTCACTATTTATATGAACCTTATCTATTAGTATAAAAATAAGTTTTAAAAACATCACAAATTTAATCCATGGCTCCATATTACTTTTGCACATATTTTGACAATAATTATCTTATTCGTGGTTTAGCGATGTATGAGTCACTAAAAAAAAAGTGCTTGCAACCTTTTACTCTGTGGATTCTTTGTTTTGACGATGAAACCCACACCATCCTTACCCAGTTAAATCTGCCAAATGTTTGCCTTATTACGCAATCTGAGTTTGAGGCAGGCGATGAAGAGCTTACGACCGCTAAATACACCCGCAATCGCATTGAATATTATTGGACATGCACACCATCATTACCCCTCTATATATTGCGCAATAATCCGAATGTTGATTTAATTACATATCTTGATGCTGATCTTTATTTTTTTTCAGATCCACAGCCTATTTTTGATGAAATGGGCGATGCATCAATTTTGATTATCGAGCATCGTTATGCGCCGGAACATAGAGATTTGGAGAAAAAAGCAGGGATTTATAATGTGGGATGGGTAAGCTTTCGACATGATATAAATGGA
>JAOAIH010000118.1 GCA_026414805.1 Spirochaetota bacterium
CAAGTGAGATACAAAGGAAAAAATATTTCTGAAGTTCTTGAAATGACAGTTGAGGAAGCACTTTCTTTTTTTGAGAATATCCCAAAGATAAAAAAGAAATTACAAACTTTGTATGATGTTGGTTTAGGGTATATTCAACTTGGACAATCTTCTGTAACCATCAGTGGTGGTGAAGCACAGAGAATTAAACTGGCCTCTGAATTATATAAAAAAGATACAGGTAAAACTTTATATATATTAGATGAACCCACAACCGGCTTGCATTTTGAAGATATCAATAAACTTTTATTAGTACTACACCAATTAGTCAATAATGGAAATACAGTAATAGTGATTGAACACAACATGGATGTGATTAAAACAGCCGATTATATTATTGATTTAGGACCTGAGGGTGGTAAAGAAGGTGGTTATGTATTATTTGAAGGTACTCCTGAAGAAATGATACAACTGAAAAATAATAGCACTGCTGAGTTTTTGAGAGCAGAGTTTCAGTTAAATGAATAAATCAAAAAATACACAGATTTAAGTATATGTAGGAAAAAATTAACCTTACTTTGAAGGAAGTATAATAATTTTATCGGATTGCTTTGTTCGTTCATCTATGATAATGAACATGCCACTGTTTGGTAAATCTATTGTTTTAACATCATTAGCGGGTATATATTCTTGTTTAATAATATCTCCTAAAGAATTATAAATACGGACGGTAGTAGAATAAAAACTTTTTACATTGATTTTTCCATCGCTTGGATTAGGATAAACAGAGATTTTATTAGATACGGATGGTATGTTTGCAGCAGAAGTTAATCGGTCAATTTTGGCTAAAAAAGCATTTGTGGAATTGTTTTTATTTATTTGTAAATTACCAAAATACATCGTTGTGCCATTTCCTGTATTCCCGCAAACATAAACCTGCTTAGTATTATCTAAGGTAAGGTCAGCAATCTTTAAAGCACTACCGCCATCATAAATACCTGCAAGCCAATAGGCAAAATTTAAATTATCGTTCATCATAGATATCCATTGACCAGAATAAGGACCGCTAATAGTTAGACCGCGTAATGTAAAATTATTATTATGTGTACCCACTAAGTACACATTATCGTCATCGTCGGTAAATACTGAATATAATTTTCCTTTGAAACAATATGGATATATGTCATTTACAATATTAGTAACATTTCCAAGGGTATCAAAGAAGGCAACAAAGGGATTCATCATAGCGTAATTGTCGATTATCATTACAGGATTATTGTTATTACAGGGATTACCAATTAAAATTAATTGAGCTTTATTTTTTTGATATGCTATAATGGGTTCTGCAGGAGATGGAAAAGAATAAAAATAATAGTTAAATATTTTGCTCCATTTAATTTGTCCATTGTAATCCTTTAACGATAATATACATAGTTGGTTATTGGCTTGATTTCTTATCAGCCAGAAAATCTGATGATTGTGTACGATTAAATTTCTAGTTACATCTGTATTGAGATATTGAGCAATGTTATAAACTTTTGTCCACACAACATTTCCTGATGGATTTAATTTAATAAGGTATGCATCAGCGGTAGTTCCACTAGTGTCAGAGTTTTTCAAAGTATCGTTATCTACAATTAGATATTTTCCCCAGAAATTTCCAGCAATGTAAAGATTGTTGTTTTTGTCAATACATAAGTTACTTACATCACAATTAGCTGTATTAATAAATTTCTTTGTCCATATTAATGTTCCAATACTATCGTATTTAATTAAAAAAACCATTCCCTTACCTGGATTTGGATTAGTCAAACCCGAAATAGATAAAACACTGGCAGTAGTTATTCCTGTAACAATTACATTTTTATTATTGTCTGTGGTTACTGCAATCCCCTTCACCATATTATCACCTGTGATACAAGTAGCCCATAATGTGTTTCCGTTTTTGTCTGTTTTTAATAAATACATTGCAAAGGAATTATTTAAAGTTGAAAAAGAATAACCGTTTCCAAAATTGATAGTATTGGTAAAATAACCTGTGAGCCATATATTATCTCCATCGGTACATATAGAGTTGGCATTATCTATTGTATTGCTGCCATATTGATTAGCCCATATCCAGTTTTCTGTATTTTGGGCAAAACCCTTACTTACACTCAGCCATAAACATATAATACTTATCCAATACACTTTGCTCATATAATAGTAAATTAGTGTTGTACAATTATGGGCAGGTGTGTTTTTTGATAGAGATCATTTTGCAACACCAAAATATAATAACCATTCGGTAAGGAAGATATATCCATTTGTAAAAGATTGTTTGAGTTCGCAGAAAATTTCACTGAATACTCATAAATTCTACCGCTAATGTCAGTCAAATAAAGACGGGAGATTTTTTGATTTGTGTTTAGATGAATGTTTAAATATTCATAAGCAGGATTAGGATAAACCTTTTCCACAAAAGACGTATTCTTCATTTCTTCAGTTTCTGTGAGAATAGAGCAATCACATCCAGCTAGGTGATTGGCCTGAAAGAAATTTTGTACTTGTTCTACTCTTCGCTTAAATAGTCGGACAGCATACACATTGTCCTGAAAATGATTGTTGTTTTCAGCAAAAATAAAAGCAAATGAAAAACATACTTCTCCTGATGGTGGAAGTATTAAAGGACCTATTGTGCTTACAATTCTTCTGTCGTGTGGTGAATTGCCCGCTGATATTTCATCCCACGAGTTAGTATAAGTAACGGGTGAAGAACAATTGCCGTTGCTTCCCCAGCCATATTGATTGTCGCTGCTGTCAGGAAAGGCATATTTGTAAGCAGGCAAAGAACTGGAATTGTATCCGTTTCCGGTTCTTTTCAGCGGTGTGCCATTTTTCCAAATGGATTGCATGTAGTTCCAGTAATGAACAGTTGTGGTAGGATTAGACGTGGCACTTGAATCAGGATAACCACCATTGTTATAATACATAATGTAAGCGAGACCGCTTGGTTCATTCGGTTCATCTATTATACAGTCCTTGTTATTATCTATCCCATCGTTAGGTATTGCCAAAGGGAAATCTAAGAATGTATACCCTGCGCAGGCGGGATAATCGCCAAATTCAAAATCATAGCCATCTCCATCGTATATAAAAACTGCGTTTCTTTGAATATCACTGCCTGCAAAATCATCCCAGCAAAATCCCATGTCTAAATCGCTCCACCAAGTCACGAAAAAAGGATTGTAAGTATTGGCAGATCGATTGATAATTCTGTATTGAAAAAATAAAGTATTGTTTAATGCAGAGTCGTTGGGCATATTGAACCCATAAATCATTTGATGAACTTCAACACCTAATGGTAAACCTTGTGTTTCGGTATGAGATGTATTATCGTTATAAATAGCAAAAATAGCTTCGTCTCCCTTAATGCATGGATAATCCCCAAACTGAGGTTCGTAAACACCATTATTGTTCAAATCTTTAAAAGGAGCAAGATGAGAGGCATGACCAAGCGATACATTGCCATGTGTGGGCCATTGTGCAATAGGTAAAGGAATTGTAGAATATAAATTCAAACGAAAACTATCCACCATACTTTTTCTGACTTTCCACAATTTATTCCAGGAGAAAGGGGCTGAAGGATATGGGCCATATTTAAAGTCGCTTCCTATTTGAGCATAGGTTTGGGCGGCCAAGTGTAATTGTCCACCGGCATCTAATCCACCTAACCACAGGGCACTACCCCGACAAACTTGAGTGGTCGAATCAACGGGCGCATAATAAGCACCATATAAGTTGCTGTAATTTCCCACATATCCGTTTGAGGTAATGGGCTTAATCTTAATTTTATTGACTACTATCTCATCAAAATAAATTTGAGAGTATAATATTCCTCCCAAAAAACATACTATTAATATTAATGAAATAATATACAGCTTTTTCATAGATTTACTTTTTGCAAATTTAAAAATTATTTTTCAAATAAAAAATATGGATTGCTTATTTCACTACCTTTACACCAAAAAAAATGAAATTCATTTGTGTTGGAAAAAATTATGCCGAACATGTTAAAGAGATGGGGTGGAAAGATGAACAGGAAATTGTACTGTTTATGAAGCCCGAGAGTGCATGGTGTAAAGAC
>JAOAIH010000119.1 GCA_026414805.1 Spirochaetota bacterium
ATGCTATACATAGGATTATACCCAAAACTGAAGTTCCCCATACTGCCACCAAACATCATCCCCGGTTGACTAAAGCTGCCCAGCAATGCGAATATCAGAACTATCCCAATGATGGCAAGTGTCACTACTGTAATTGTTTTAAGTATGGGATCATTTTTTATTGACTGCATGAGTTTAGAATTAGTGTTTTGGAAAAAGTTATTTCGTACCCAAACTATTATTCCCACTATCACTGCAATAATCAATGCAACCATCAGTAGCTTAACAAGAAGAGTCAAGAGTCCTCCGATCAGTCCACCTAATGAAAACCCATAGCCGCCACTCATTCCCATGTTATCCATGTGTCCTCCCATAGTTTCTCCACCTCCCGTGAATGAATTGAAGAGTAGACAAAACGCAAATATCCCAATTATAACTACCCGCAAAGTCCTTAATACAGGATTGTTTTTAAAATCCCAGGACATAGAAAGTCACCTCTTTTTAAATCGAATCCGGTTCTCTACCAGGGTTATTTCCGCCGTTCTTTTCAGGCCTTTTTCTAAACATGCTAGCAATCGCACCAAGTATCCCAATTATCAATCCAATAATCATTATGATCAGTACAATATTGAAAATGGTTGGCAAGTTTATATTTAATCCCATACCTGACATATTCATGCCGGATATGCTGTTCATATTACCGGCACTAGCCATATTTTGTGCCAGGCTTGCTGCCTGTGCCATCTGTGTTGTAAAATCATCATTCAGCCTGCTTAGCATTGTCATTCCCTGTGCCAGTTTGTATACTCCCTGATGTAGTCGTTCCATTTCAGGTACATTTATCTGATACCCGTTTGGTGAGGCATAAGGGTTAACGTTTACCAAGGTTGAAGCCTGGTTGATCATTGAAATTGCATTATTTAGTTTTGTCTTGTTTTGCAAAGCTATATTGTACCTTGAAATATACGTCTGATATGTGGGCGGATTATCCTCTGATGCAGCTGATTGAATTGTCAGATCCTCGCTTAACTGATTTACCTGCATTATCCCTTGAGCAAGCGTATATATACCGTTATTCAGCTGCTGCAACTTTCCCTGGTCATATACATAATTTGTATTCTGCTGTCCAGTCATAGCTCCCATGTTAGTATTTGTAGATGAACTGACATTATTAGGGGTATTATTGACAGGGGGTACAACATTTACCGTACTGTTTCCACTAGGGAATACATTTACACTTCCGCCCCCCTGATTTGTTTGTCCCTGCATATTCCCCATAGAACCCTGCGCAGGATTTGGAACAGTTGCCCTGGAATATGGATCTATGCTTATCAAATCAATTGCTTGGTTTATAGTCCCTATAGCCTGATTTATTTTATCCTTGTTTTGAATAGCAATAGTGTTTAAAGCAACATTTTTCTGTGCAGTATTGTTTTGTGGGTGCTGTGTGTTTGGCATCTGATGGTTATTGTTAGGCGTCTGTGTAGAAGGTGTTTGATTGTTTGCAGAGTTATTCATCCCCGGCATGTTTCCCATACTGCTGTTTCCTGTATGGTTCATGGGAGCATAAAACATGCTCCAGCCTATATAACCCAATCCTCCTACTATGACCAATACCAAGAATACAGCAAGTAAGCTTCTTAAAAACTTCACTTTATCATCTCCTTAGAATAATTCATGATAGTACCACTGTGCTTCATAATACCTGTGTAATGGTACACGGCAAAGGCAATAACCAGAATTACAACGATTATAGCTATTATTATTAATATTCTCAGCCCGCCGCCTTTCTTATTTTCAGCCATGAGATTTACTCCCTTACATTAAATTTACATAATTTAGTGATCGTTACAATGTTGTGTTTTTTTTTAATAATTGTTCCTTGTGTTTATTTTTTATTCAAATATAGTAAAATATACATGTAACGCGGCTTTCCACAAACTACTTATATAGGAATATGACTGTAAAAGCACAAAAAAAAGGAACATCAACGTTCCTTTTTGTTACCATAATATTATCTATTCTTTTATTGTTATACCATTAGGTCCTTTACCGACTGCCACAGTGCCTACTACAGTATTAGTCGCAGTATCGACTACAGATACATTATTTGCTCCTGTATTTGTGACAAATACATTTTTTCCATCCTTTGATATTGCTACTCCATGAGATTTGGCGGCTGCCGGAATAGTAGCAGTAACTTCAAGCGTTGTAGTATTTATAACACTGATATTTGAAGTTCCCGTGTTTGCAACATAAACAAATTTTCCATCAGGCGTAACAAAGTTCTGTATAGGATTTCCTCCTACTGCGATAAGTTTTTTTACCTCCAGTGTGGTCCCATCTATAACATCAACCCTGTTTTCATCACCGATTGTTACAAATACCAGCTTACTGTCCGGTGTAACAGCCACCTGTGTAGGCATTTTACCTACTTTAATTGTTTTAACCACTTTGTTTGTTGAGACATCAATTACGGATACAGTATTTGATGCAGAATTTGCTACAAAAATATGTTTTCCATCAGGTGACATTCTCAAACCGTGGGGCATCTGACCTACAGGAATTTTCACTGTTGTCTTTCCACTTGTCAGGTCAACAACATATACATTGCCCTTAACGTCTGATCCCCCCATATGCGCATCTCCACTGTTCATTCCGGCGCTTTCAGCCATCTCGCCTACAGTGACATATGCTTTCTTGGAATCAGGTGAAAAAATTATGTGGCTTGGTCCCTCACCAACCTTGATGGTTTTCGCTATTGTGTTGGTTTTGGTGTCTATGGCAGAGATGGTATTGCTCTTATTTTCCACAACATAAACAAAATTGCCATCTGGCGTAACCTGTACATTGTGCGGACTCTGACCGACTGGAACAGTCACCGTAGTCTGCATTGTAGCCATATTTATGACAGAGACTGAAGAATCATCCTCATTTGCAGTGTACACATAATATTCTGCCATATTACCCATAGGTTGTTGTGCTGTGTTCTGCTGCGGTGTCTGTTGTGTTTGAGGAGTAGTATTGTTGTTTTGTTGTGGTGGCTGCTGGGTTGTCCTCGGATTACAAGCAGTAAGAATTGATAATGATATAACAGTAATAAATATCCTTAGAAACAATCTTTTCATTGTGATACCTCCAATAGATTTTGCATGCTTATTATTTGCTCATTTGTGCAATTTTAGCCATTGGATTACTTATTTTAATGACAATCAAAACTTTTTTATATGAGAAGACATTAAGATTTTTGTCCTATGGGAATCTATTACCCTATTCACTTTCTTACTTGTTTTCTAATAAATAATAACTTATTCTCCATAAAATCTTCATAAACAGGTGTTATACTGACGATAGTTCATTTGTTCTTATATTTTATGAATGACAAATCGTTTAAGGAGTGAAAAAACATGAATTGCTGTCACGGAAATAAAAACAATGATAAAAATACTCATAAACACAAAAGTCATATGTCCCATATGTGGATGATGATATTATGCTGTGGTGCCCCAGTACTTTTGCTATTTCTACTGCCTATTATAGGAAAAGCTTTCCCTGGAACCAGCGGCTATTTATCAAAAATTATCCCTTTCCTATGCCCCATTATGATGCTAGCTATGCTTCCAATGATGTTTAAAAAGAATTGTGGGAACTCAGAAAATACCCATTGTGAAAACAAGCAGCTAAAGGATGAAACATAGAAAAATCCCACACTACTATCCAAAAGATATTAAGGATAGTAGTGTGGGATTTATTTATATTTTATTTTACCTCTTTGATAGTTGATATTGTAATAGTGTCACCTTTAATCGTACCTTTTACAGCTCTCTTGTTTCCAAATTTCCTTTTTGTCTTCATCATTACCTGGTCGTCAGCTTTTTTACTTCCTGCTTTATCAAACTTAAAGAACTTATATGTACCGTTACTTTGTTTTATCATAATGCCTAGATTTTCCATCATACACATATCATTTTTAAGACATGATGTGGTATGTTTTTCAGGATTCTTATTAATCTTTACCTTACCGGTTTCGTCATCAACTCCGGTTTTTGCACAGTGTGCATCCATTAGG
>JAOAIH010000120.1 GCA_026414805.1 Spirochaetota bacterium
CCAAAAATGGCTGTTTTATGTCACTTTCTTAGGTTGGCGGAGCCAAAAGCCCCTTCTATTTATACAGTTTTCAAAGATCTGTCACTATTTTACCGCTTTGGCTCTTTTACAACTTAATTTTAGCAATTTGTCAAGCACTTTTTTACTTTTTATAATTATCTCAATTTTATAATACATAAAATTGTTTATACTCACCTATACCCTCAGTAGTAACCCCATATTGTTTTTTCTTTTGCCAGCAGCTTGCACATAAGGGTATAATTATTAATGAATCTTCTTTTTCAAGTATTGTTTTTGCTTCGCTACGCATCCGCTGTATTGTGGTTTCATTACACATAGCTTCAAATACTGACTTTTGCACACGCACCCCGTATCGCTCCACCATCTTTGCTATGCGTCTTAGGCGCTTTTCATTACGGATGTCGTATATCACCAGCCAGGTTTCCATGCTGTACCTTGTGTTTATTTTTACAGTTACTATCTCATAAAATTAAAAACGTATCCAATGAAAGCAACTGACCTGTTCCATCTATGATAGCTTTCTTACGACACTCTGAACATAGTGGATATACGTATATCTTATCTTGTGTTGGTTCTATGAGTGTCATCAAATTTTTAATCAAATTATCCAACATTTCATTATCCATCTCAACATTAAAAAAAGAATATTGCACCCGTATGCCCATTTTTTCAAGCTGCTTTGCCACACGGTTTAATCGTTTAGGATGACGTATATCATAGCAAATTAAATATTTCATTTTACCTCAAATGGCCTGTATTCTTTTTCTTCGTCATTGATGACGCGCTTGCAATGTGCCACCTGTTGTGCTATTATTTTACGGTACGATAGTTGTTTTTGTAGTGGCATATAGTAGTAAGTTTCCTCAAGTTTTGCTTCAAACTTTTCTATTACCTTCTTTAGTCCATCTTTAGTTAAAAGCACTCCTTTGCGAGTTGTCACTTTGTCATCTTCTTCATCCATTGGCTCTAATGGATATTCTTCACTATCGCTTGAAAAATCTATTGTGCGAAAATCCTCAGGGTTTAAAATTCCTAAATTAAATAGTGATACCGTCAATGTATCACATAGTGGCGATCTAAACTCTTCCATTAAATCAAAAATAAGCGATTTACGACCATATTCAACAGTATGCAAATACCCAACGTAAGTGTCCATACCTTCTGCAAGCAAATAGCTTTCAATTAAATGATTGAGCAACGTATAGGTAAAACTAAGCACTGCATTAACGTTATCACGCGGCGGGTTCATACTTCTTCCATCAAATTGGGCCCAATGTGGTACCAGGGCATGCTTTAATGCAACAAAATACATCCTTGATGCTGCACCCTCATAGCCACGCAACTCATTGGTATGTGCAGCATTGGGAATCTTTTCAATAATTTGCTTCATTATTTCAACACAATCACTTAAGCGTGTTACTTCTTTATGTTTTCGTTTTATACGGTTTGCAAATACTAGCTGATTGCGTATTTTTCCGTCTATAATGTTTTTACACCATTGCAAAATAAATTGCTCATTGTTGAGTTTATCATATTGCTTTTTGCGCAACAATACATTTTTGCTGTCATCAAATACTATCTTGCCATTGAACAGGCCATTTTTATTCAAAAACACCACTTCAATTTTATAGTGCATAAGCAATTTTAGCGCCTCGGGGGTTATTTCTATATTCCCTATTATATATATGCGCTGAGTATTATGTGGGAAAAATTTTGACACCGTACCATCAGGAAATAAAAAGTTGAAAACCCGATTATTTTTATATAGCTTGCCATAATCTGAAATTAAATATATATCCGACATACTACCCTCCGTAAAAAAAGTTGAAGCACGCAGGCAGTAAAGCCTGCGGCTACAAAAGCAATCAGCCCCCCCATTTATATTTTTGTTTTACCCTTCCCATTCTTTGTGTTATTGGGAATGCAGTTATCATACTTCCATTTTTTTCAACCACTGCCACCCCACCTTTCTGGTACATTTTTATCAACTCATCCCGTACCACATTGATGCGGTGCAACAGCTGGTGTATCTGCTTTTTGTCAAGTATTACCCTATCGCCAACCTGATAACCAAATAGCTCAACTAGCTCCACCATTGTATGTGTTATGCCACGGTTATGCATCTGTTTTGCAAAATGTTGTGTTTTTGTCATTGGTAACCCTCCCATTTTAATTTCTATATAATTTGACTTTTTATTGTTTATAATTATTGGTATTATTTTTAAAAAATTTTCATTTTAACGCATGTTCAACACTATCACACAAATTTTAACTTGACCATAGCAAACTATAGTAGTAAATATATATAATTTTATGGGCGATAGTTACTGGCAATTAGCCTAACAACTATGCACTGCAGCATATAGTAAAACAGTAGAGCACAATGAAACTACTCATTGAAATTTGGGGAAATTACCAGGCGTGGAGAAGAGTTACTTACTCATATAATAACAATAGTATTGATTCTTCAACTACGTTGCCACTACTTTACACCGAAATTAAGCCTGATAAATCAATTATAATAGTAGCCGACACGCTCATAGAAAATGAGATAGCTGCAAATCCCACCCAATACCATCAAGATATTTCTTACTCTGAATTATGTAAAAAAGTGCACGATAGCACGTTTGAATTTATTAAAACTGCCACCCAAAATTTTTGCCCTGCATCAATGTATCACTCAGTTTCTGTGTTAGTGGCTCCTGCAGTGGGGACATTTAGACATACACAGTTCATTGGCAATCCTAACAACTTTTTTTCATATATATATTTTTTCCTGGCAAAGACTGTGATTGCTATCGCACAAACTAATAATGATGATACTATTGAAATATATGTTGATATTACTCACGGCATAAATTACATGACCATGATTACATACCGCACCATCAAAGATATATGCACAATACTTGCTCATTTTTTCAATATTACCTTTGTAGTGCTCAACAGCGATCCATTTGTTGGCGCTGAAAATATTAACCTTACCATTAACCAGATTGAAAAAGTAAAAGTAATGCCTCAGTTGGTAATCTATAAGCATCGGGATACATTACCCCTTAGAATTTCACATAACTTGGACAACTGCCTTAAAGCTGACATTAATAAAATGCTGCAAGATAATATGAAACACACTATTCCAAATTTTAGAAATTTACTTGAAAATACAATATACCCCTTTGCAGGAGCAGCCTGTAATGCTGCGCCAATTTTTATGATTTATTTTTTTCCTGACTTAAATATATTACACACAACTGTTGAAAATATTGTTGAATTGTTCTTTAAATATTTCAATATTCGCACCACTAACAAACTATGCATTCAGCAACAAGTTGATTTTACCAGCACCTTTATTACTCTATTACAAAACTGGCTATTTGCACAATTGCTTGCAACAAAATATTCAATTGCACAATACAATGAAATAAAACTTTCACTAATATATTCACTCATGAACGTATTGAAAGACAACCAAATAGCTACTTCGCGTATTTACCGTGAGGTAGAAAAAATAAAAGCTTTTGACAATAAAATGTCAATTCCACACATATACAATGACTATGGAAAAATAAACATGGGCGAAAACTACCAACCTGATACTAATGTAGACACTCGTAACTTCTTTGCTCATGCAGGTTTTGGATATACTTTTACTCAGCTTAAAAAAGAACAGAATACAATTTACATAAAACCAAAAGACCAAGCTGTGGATAGTATAAAAAATACATTAAGTAATAGCTTGCCACAAGGGGTGGTGTAAAAACACTATTGTTTATCATTAGATAACATTAAATAAGAAAAATAACAGTTTTGTGAAAAACATCTATTTTACTAGCAAGCAAGCGTGCCAAGTAAAGAAGAAACACTTGCAAGAGTAATCACAGTGGTACAGGAGGCGGCAGTCAAATAAATTGGAATTTTTTACGCATATACCTAAAGCCAAGTACAACAGATATACGCACGTGGTATAGT
>JAOAIH010000121.1 GCA_026414805.1 Spirochaetota bacterium
TTGTAGTAGGTTGTAGTGAAATTAAAGAAATACGATTGCGGGCTTCAGAAGTGGTACTAGCCCCGCTGTTTATTTATTCAAATAGTGAGGTATTAGTGAGTAGCTCAAATCATTATATTGGCCTTGTGAAAATTTCTCCCGGCATTTATCAAACAACAACTACCTCACACGCTTGCCACGCTTGCGTTTTTACGTATTCCAAAACTTTGACGCAGATAATCTTAACTAGTGGAAGCGGAACGTTTGTTGTTGATTTATGAGGTGTGATATGAGTTTAAAAGCCTGGGACAAATATCTTTATGTTGATGCAATAAATGACGCCATCGCATCTCTTTATTCCACAATTAAATCTCCAAGACCAGAGGATGTTGTTAAAGTATTTAAACTGACGGATCCCAAAAAAATAAATATTATAATTTTAGGACAAGACCCCTATCCAAATCCAAATCATGCAACCGGTATTGCATTTTCTGTGCCACCAGAAACAGATCCGCTTCCGGCCACTCTTAAAGTTTTGTTTGCTGAACTCAAACAGAATTATGGTATAATTCGTACAAATGGAGATTTGACGGATTGGGTAAGACAAGGCGTATTATTGTTGAACGCTTCTCTAACGTATACCGACGAGGAAAATCGAGAAATACATTATGCCGCTTGGCGGTCTATACTAAAACCATTTTTAAGAGATTATGTAAAAGAATATAGCGATGTGCTAATTGTTGCGTTAGGAAACAAGGCGGCAAGTATTTGTCCAGACGATCACGAGCATGTTTTGCATTTTTCACACCCATCTCCATTATCGGCAAAATCTTTTTTGGGCTGTCAAATGTTTCGGAAAATAGATGAGCATTTGTTACGTTTAAAAAAACAACCAATAAAATGGGGTTAATTAATCTTGCTTTTTGTATTCATTTTTGTTGGTTGATCGTTTTTTCATAAACACCCCTTCCCTCAAAAATAAAATCTAACCCCCAAAAAATTCAACAAAAAATAAAATAGTATAAAAAAGAAACAAAAAATATTACGTTTAAATGGTATTAGATTATAAGTATTAATAAGGTATTGACAAAAAAAAGAAAGTGTGTTATAATTATAATATAATGGCTAATCCAGCTAAGGCCAAGGGGCTTAAGATGGAATGCTGCTCCCCGTGTCTTAGAAAGGTTGTAAGTAGTGTGTGCCTAAATGACGGCTTACAATCAGGTATAAAGACCCTTATTTTAGGGGTAGGTTAGAGAAAAGAAAGAAAAAGGAGGTAAAAAAATGTATATTGCATTTATACGTTGGTTTATTTTTTTGACTATTGGTTTACCCTTACAGATTTTTGTTATTATGCCTATTTATGTTTTAATATATCTTTTTTGGCATTTATGGTATTTTAAATCAATAAATAAAAGAATGCCACAATATGAATTTATACCAGTAATGCCAATATATCATTATGAATATGGTATTTTAATTAATAATGACGATCATGGTGCATTTACTCAATACACAGACTGTACCGCTAGTGGACTATTACAATTTGTAGATTATCCCAGCAATGAAGATCGACATTTAACTTTTTTACGTACCCCCAAATATAATAAAGCGGATAATCGAATGTATAATGAAGTATCAGGCGACACCGTAATTAGCTTTTGTTTTGCCGCAGTATTACCTGACCCTCAAACCCATCAACAGCGTATGTACGATCCGGCTGTGAAAAAAGCAATATTAGAGCTTGCCAAATCATATTTAATCTTTTTAGGAACAAGATCTTTTGATAAGAAAAATAATGGACATGTTTCAGCACGGTGTAGTAATTTTGGTGTAAATTGGTGTCCAGATGGTTGGGGTCAATTAAGCCAACCAATGTTCGGTCCTAATTTTTACACCTCATCAGCTTTATTTGCACTAGCTGCTAATTTTTCAAGATTTTGGAAGGTAGTATTTTGGGTTCATTGGTGGGTATTGGGCGGATGGTTTTGGGCTTTTATGCCAGCCATGTATCCACGAAATGGGCTTTGGTATACCCGCGATATGTTAATGAAGGCATTATTTGTGCATCGTATCATTTTTGGTGATAGGTGGTGGATAAAATTACCTATGCAAATTACTAATGATTCAGTATTAGGACATAACGCTTTATTTGAAGCTATGATGAAAGGGGTGGTGGACCCTTATTTAAAAAGCCCGCAAGCTCCTCCTAGTATTGAGGTCTTTTTTAGTCAAAATGCGTATGGGGATTCTTTAGCGTCTAGGTTAGATGGGGATAGGGTTTTACCAACCCAAAACTTAGTTAAGACATTGCAGTGGATTGCCACGTATAAAGTCTAAAAATGATATTAATTTGTTAAAAAAAGCGCTTGACATACAATAAAACCTGTGATAGGCTAAAAATATAATTAAAAGGGAGGTAAAAAATGACAGCACAGGTAAATACGACGCAAAATAGGCTAAAAGCTAGTATTGACATTCCTTATGATAAACTTAAAAGAAAAACTAAAGACAATCCTAATGTATGGGTTTATGATAATGGAATGGTAGCTGCCACTATGGAGTTGTCTGTATCAAAAGATGGTTATTTAGTTGATATTGTATTGAGCTTAGATTCTTATACTCATATTTTGATGTCTGCACAATATAATCGCCGTCGAATTTTACAATATCAAACTGTTTATTTGGATCAATTTGATAATGATCAATTTATAACTAAAGAAATTCCTGTTGCAGCAGCTCCATGTTTTTTAAATGGCATTGCTAAAGTATGGGATTATTTTATACAGCAAGTTGAGTTAATGATAGATTTATATAATTTACCACATAATTTTAATAAAGGGGAGGTGGTACTATGCTAGACAATATTAATGTACCAAATACTGATATTTGGATTGAAAAGCCTATTTATGATGATGGCAAGTGGTATGTAGATATTACGCAATATGATGAAGAGACAGATAAAATAATAAATTTAGGATGTGCTGTGTTTAATATTAAATGGTATACTGGTAAAAATGTATATGGTGAATATATAGATTGTGATATTACTTTAAATACTAAAGAATCTAATAATTTATCGATAATAAATGTATATGAACCATATATTATGGCTGCATTACAAAAGGCAATACAGCATTATATTGATAAACATGATATGCATTTTGAATGGGTAGGTTAAAAACTATTAACAATATAAAAAGTGTATTATAATTAAAATATACAAAGATCCCAAGCTTGGGGGTTAGTTGAAGGAGAAAGGATAAGTTAAAGAAAGAAGGGAGCATATAAATATGAAAAAATTAATATTTGGTTTATTTATTTTGTTTGTAATAGGTTGCGGTGAAGTTAAAGAAATACGATTGCGGGCGCCAGAAGTAGTACCAGCCCCGCCACTTATTTGTCCAAATGGTGGGGTATTAGTGGACGGATTGGCTGTATGTAACGGGCATCATGGTGTGAATGTTGGGGTATTAACAGAGCCTAACTTAATGTGTGTTGCAGGGGGCACAAAAATTACATTTTTTAGGGACAATAACAATAATAATGTTTTGGATACTTCTGAATTAATATTGAATGTAGCATCTGTATGTAACGGTCAAAATGCAGTATTAAATGTACAGCCTGCAACAACTGCTCAATGTGCAAATGGAGGTATAACTGTTAATGGTACTCCTGTATGTAATGGATTAAATGGAGCAGATGCAGTATTAAACATAGTAATGGCAACCTCAGCAGAATGTCCAACAGGGGGTATTGTTATTAATGGTAATCCAGTTTGTAATGGAGCCCAAGGACCCCAAGGACCCCAGGGACCACAGGGACCTCAGGGTCCTCAAGGACCGCAAGGTCCACAGGGACCGCAAGGACCACAAGGACCTCAAGGACCTCAGGGGCCTCAGGGGCCACAAGGGCCAGCTGGTGCTAGTGTAAAAGTAGTACAGCTATGTCCAGGGCAAGCAGCACCTCAAGAGTTGGGTGTGTTAATTGACGGTGAATTGTATGC
>JAOAIH010000122.1 GCA_026414805.1 Spirochaetota bacterium
ATGAGTGGTTGAGCAGTTACCCTTATCAGAACGTATTTGTGTTCGACTTCTATAATGTGCTGACAACCAACGGTGGCACGCCACTTGTGAATGATCTTGGCCGCTCTGACGGCAATCATCACCGGTGGTGGAATAATGAGGTGCAGCACAAGACAGACGGCGACCATGACGCAAATCCGAACATAACGGAATATGCAAGCGGGTTTGGTGATGATCATCCGAACCGGCAGGGCAATCTAAAAGCTACCGGCGAATTTGTTCCACTTTTGAATGTTGCATATAACCGTTGGAAAAACAGCGGCGGGTCATCGTCAACTACAACAACGATAACGAGCACGACATCGACTATCCCAGAAGATGGCGGCGATGGAGAACCGTGTATAGCGGAAAAAATATATGGATCGAGCTCAAAGGCAACGCGGCGCTTGCGGCAGTACCGGGATGAGGTTATGGTGAGGGCGACACACGGTGGGATTGCGATCAGGTTGTATTATGGAGTTGTCAGTCCGGTCGCAGGAACCCTTTTATCTAGGCTTCTCTAATATGGTGGTGCATAACGAGGTGTTTCGTATGCCAACCCCCTAGGATTGGACATGATATGAAGCAGCGGGTCTTGTTCACAGGGGAGAAAAGAGCGATTGTATTGCCGGGGTTGAAGGAGCAACAGAATCTTGCTCCTTCTTTTTCCTAAAATCGTAACAGTGCTAAACCACAGTGCATTGTCGACAGCTGTCCGGACAAAAACATCCTGCACTGTAGACTGAAATCTGTGTAAATATCCTTGATGTATATCCTAAACACAAAATCACTAGTGTTCGATATCCGGTAGTAGATGCCACCGGAACATTGCCACTGAAAGAAAAGGGCGACCGACACAGCTAAAAATTATAAACATTTTTAATGCGCATCATTTTTTGATATGTCTGTGTTTTCTCTTGCATTGCGTGCGGCATTTCTACATATATCTGCAGCTCTCTGACGGAAATATACTCCCCTTGCCTTATAACCACTTCATGTGTCCCTTCCCATATATTACATGGATTGATGCCGGTGAAATAATATGCGGTAAAAAAAAGATCGCCTGCTCCTCCTTTGTCATCCCACATCATATTTCCCCCACTATAGGCATCCTTATCAGTATGCCATAGGTATATACCAGTACTCTTTTTTGATAACGCAGTTAGTTTAAAAGTATATTTCTTGTTGAGAGAGTCGTGTAGAGGAGGGAAAATAAAAAAATAGCGGGTATCGGTAATGTTTTCAATGGTGGTCAATATTTGTATAAGAGGAGCATTAGTCGAACCTTCCTCAAAAAGGGTAAAAAGTACCTCGGTCGCTGCATCATGCTTGTGGCTATTTAACATGACCCGTATTGCGCATAACTTATTTTGCGTAGCAAGAAACGTCTGGCCTATTGTTGTCCCTGTAACAAGCTCAGGAGTTCGACAACAGAATTCGGGCTGTTCTATCATGACTGCAACATGAGGTTGTGTGACAGCAGGCATCAAAATTCTAAAAAAAATATCAATATTGACAACAACCAACAAAATGCTGAAGCACAAAAAGAAAATCTTACCAAAACGTTGAGGTATTAATGAATGTATTCCCGCACATACAAGCACTGCTATAGGAGCAAGAGCTATAAATAAATATTTTCCCATAAACACATATGCCCGCACATTAAGGGTTGCTATTAAGAGTGCTGAGGCAAAAAAGGTCAGCAGTAGGAGTCCGATCAATTTTTTCTGTGTGCGGCTGTTGTGTCTGTTTATATAGAAACGGCATATTCCAACTATTCCACTCGCCATGATCATCCCGTAAAAAAACAGATGTTTTGATGTAATAGGGATTTGTAGGGCACCAAAATAACCAAAAAATGAAATAAATAATATTTTTACCTCTTGCATGACTGAAGTTGTTGTTATTGGGGTATTTCTGGTTGTAAAAGGGAGTATTTGTATTAAGGCATTTGCAAAGGTTGGATCATTGTAAAATATCCAATTGCGAATATACCACCATCCTGAAATGAAAAATGAAAGAGCAGATATAACAAACAGCGGCCGTATAGGATTTTTTCTTTTATGGGTATATGTATAAAAAACAACAGCATAGGTTATAGGAATAAAAATTGCGGTCGTAATTTTAGTTAATAAACCGCATCCGAGTAAAAAACCTGTTATTACATGTGTCCGAAACAGAAATTGTCCATTAAAATAACCAAGAAGGACATAGACAATCATTGCGGAAAACATAGCCGCAAGAGTCTCATTGGAAACCGAGGCAGCAATATGAATAAATTGTGCATTTGTTGCTGCAAATATTGCTGCCGATGTGGCAAGCAACATATCACCTGAAAATATTATAAGTGCAATATGATAAATCAAGACAACAGTGACGGTAGCCAAAAGTAAGGAAAATAGACGTATCAGATGGGCTGACCGAGCCTTACCTGAATACGGAAATTTTTCTTCATCAGGAGCATGCACGATGTTTCTGTATCCGGGGCCATCATTTACCGTTATTACTTCATGAATAGACCTACCGTCATCGTTACAAAAAAATGATGCCAAGATGTAGTATAATGGTGGATGTGTTGCCTCAGTTATCCGGATGCCATCAGTAGATGGTACCAGCGCTGGCAACTGATGGTGCTGGGCGATATATTCACAATATGCAAAATGTCGCTCTTCATCAGGTGGCACCCATAGGGGTGTAGTGATACTGTAAACTGTGCCAAGCAGAAAAAAAATAATGCTAATCGTTCCAGGTACTACGATATCGCGTAAGAAATTATAATAACGAGTTTGAGGTTGTGTGGTCATTGCGTTTTCCTGACAAAGAACGATATTTCATTGACGGTAATTTGTTAATAACAGATAAAAACTGCCAGTAATTACTCAAAAAAGCAACGGCATTCTACCGAATCTTTCGTGGATGAATATTATAGGGAGAAAAACTTCCCAAGAACGCTACCTCGCATAAGCTTTCGGCTCAAGTGCGACCGATCATGAGTGCCTCGAGAGTGGATCCTCTAGCAGACCTATAATCGGTACTATGAGCACGGTATTATCCTAATCAGCACGATACGCTCCATCTTTAAAACCTTTAAAAGAATTGCTTGAAGGCGAATAGATGCTTTTTCTTTTCTGTACCTTGGTGGATGGCAGGAGAACTTTAGTGCGGCATATTATAAGGTGGCCTCGCAGATAGAGTCACCGCGCTGGTGAGCAAAAAATGAAGCGTGGCAAACACCATCATCGTATTGTTTAGGGTTAGGAAGAGAGGCTCCTTAACCTCAAGAGAGGTATTTGGAACTCATTATTGAACGCCGATGGCTTCGGGCATTCCTTTTCCATAAGCGTTGAAACTGTATGTCAATATTTTAAGGTTGAGATCTTTTCACCGTGAAATAAAGATATATTGCTTCTCACCAGGAGCGAAGATGCAGGAAGTAGCAAATATGAGACGTGCAGAATTGTTGCATGAGATACAAATAATCAGATTTACTGAAGTGTAGAAAGTATGTAATGAGGATCTTCATCTTACATTCTTCTTGAATTGTCATCTTCAATAAAGTGGATTTATTAACCACATATACACAATGTAAATTACATACAAGTTGCATAAGCGGAATGTAATATTAGCTGCCGCAGATACTACCCAACTGTTCTACTCTGCCACCACTTTCCTGAGCTGGTAGAGATCAGACTGGCCTTTAAGCACTTTCCAGATGCCGTCTTGCATCAGGG
>JAOAIH010000123.1 GCA_026414805.1 Spirochaetota bacterium
CCTTATAGGTCTATTCACACCAACCAATTTATAATATGAAGCTGTCATCTTTACTTTGTAAATTCCGGGGTTCATAAAATGATGAACCACTGCTACTCCTGACTCAAACGGATTACCATCAGTGGTATCTATATACATACTGTACCCATCCCCAAAATCCCACTCGAACTCTAACGTATCTGAAATAATTCGTGCATAATAACTGGCATCAAAATATACTTCTTCACCAACTTCCACTGTTGTTTTTGGTAAAACAGTAATTCGACTTTGACTACTCATAACTAGTGGGATGGAAAGTAAGCACACAATCAGAGGTAATGTTTTCATATTTACTCCAACCAAAATATACTATACATAAAATAAAGTGCAGGGCAATAAGCACTCAATGTTTTATTGCTTACTGCCCCACAGTTCTGAGGGGAGGGTATGTTCGGTTTACAATTTAAGAGCTTTAATCCATCATGGTAGTGTTTTTTTATGAAGTGCACTTTATCAAAATAAAGTGCACCTATAATTTATATATATTTCAATATTTCAGTCATTTTTTCATTAATATTCCATTAACAATATTTCGTACAACACCAATTTTTTTACGGCTTACCGGTATAATATATTTTCCTAAAAGCACAATACTATATCTACCTCCACCCTTTACTACGAGCCTATCAATTCGTTCTGTATCAACAATGTATGAACGGTGAACCCTTAGAAAACGACTTGGTAAAAGTTCTTGAAGTATTTTAAGAGGTTGATCATAGAATTCAACTTTAGAATTTGTAAGGTGAATTTCTACATACATCCCTACTGCTTTAAAAAAAATCACATCCTGTAGCGGGAGCAACTTAACATTTGTACCTTTATGAACAGAAATGTATTGTAGCAAGCTCTTGTTACCCACATTTTTTCTTAATCGTTCAAACGATGTCTTCAACCGTTCAGTCGTATAGGGTTTTGCAATAAAATCGAATACCCCATACTCAAAAGCTTCAATAGCGCGTGTATCATTAGCAGAAATAATAATCGTATGAAACGTTTTTTTAACAAACTTCTGCAAAATTTCAAACCCATCCTGAGAATTTAAATTTAGATCCAATAAAACAACATCAACGCTTTTCTCTTTTAAGTATACTAATGCACCTTGTATTGTAGTTTCAATATGTATTGTTGTAATATCTCTCCCAAGAATCTCAAGTAATCGATCTCGTATATCTTCTGCTGTAGGATACTCGTCTTCAATAATCAGAATTCGCATTATTTGTCCTTTATTTCAATTATAGTTTTCCAACCTGTACTACTTTTTCCAGAACGTATATTCCATCGATGGGGGAAACTCTCTTCCAAACGCAACGATATATACTTCAAACCTACACCACTATTTTGTTTGCCACGCCTTTTAAGAGTACTACCGATTTGTGTAAAAATGTATTGTGTATAGTTTTCTTTTCTTTTACGCTTAAGTATAAATGAAACAATGCTATTGGGTACATTACTATGAGTAATGCCATTTTCAATAAGCGTATGGAATATAAGTGGCGGTATCATTTCATTTTCGTCAATATCATGTGTTTCTAACTTATACGTTATACCACGGCGATAACTCATTATTGAAAGGTGGTGCTTACATATCTCTAATTCTTGGCTAATTGGAATTAATTTCATAGCTGACACTTGAGTAATACAGCGAAATTCCTTTGCAAGTGCATCGATAAGTTGAATAGCTGCTTTTGGGTTTTTTCGTAACCACACTATTATAGAAGATAAAGAATTCAACACAAAATGTGAGTTTATACTCTTTTTTAGTAACTCAATTTCTATACGTGCAGCCCTCAATTTTGCACGTTGCTCTTCTTTTTCCTTTTCAACAAATTTACGACCAACAACTAATGTAGAAAATATGGCCAGTATCGAAGCAGCTCCTATATATTGGAATTGAATAATAAACACAAATGTGGCAATCAAGATCCCAATTGCAATAATCAAACTACCCTCGCGCTTTTTAATAAGCGCAAAAAGTGTGATTAGTCCACATTCAACGAGAAGCAGTCCCGTCATCCAATTTGGGATTTGGAAAAACTCAGAAACAAAAAAAAGAATACCTCCATTAAATACCACAATAAGTAGAAAGAGAATCGCAGAGTGCGGTAAAGAAAAAAGAAGGACGAAATACCATGGGAATAAAATACTACGAATCACCCTCGAGATGTAAAAGGTATAAATGACACCGTGAATATAATTTGCAGGCAAAGTAACATATGATGGTAAAAGTAACACAATTCTATCTACAAGTATTATCATACACACTAAACAAAACAATAAATGCTCGAAAGCACTATTACGAGCTACATAAAGATAGAGATTTAATAAAAATGGTATAAGTAATATACCTGCTGTGAAAAATATCATATAACCAAGTTCATAAGACTTTTGTAGTTCTTTATCATATTCCCCAATGGTTATGTGACCATGATACCATTTCCACTTCGAGTAATCAGAATGATTTGATATTCGAAGTATTATAGTATGTTCACCGATAGTTAACAATTCAGGTGGTATGAATGCGTTGGCATGCATAACACCTTCACGTTCCTCTGTCAGTGTTATACCAACGGTTCCATTTTGTATTAGCTTTTTCCCATCCCAATACAATTCAAATGCGGATATAAAATTTCTGGCAAATATTCCAAGAACCTTTTTGTGAGTACTGCTATCACTAATTAAAATGCTCGTACGTATAAGCCAATTCCCAATGGTATACTTTTGGTGATCGTCGAATTTCTGCCATAATGAATCGGGTAATGAACCTAACGAGTCGGTATTTAATGGATCTTTTGCTATGACCCAGGAGGAAGTAAATGTTATAGACTGCTCTGTGGAAGTACTATAGGGCATTTCTATAGTAGAAACTCCCCAAAAACCAAAAATGAATAGTGTAAAAAAATTCATAGTAATAATAGGTTTAGAATTATCAAAATTTTCAAGATTTGCCGGCCCCTCGTTACTCTAATTTTTACTTCAATATTAGAAAAATCAATATGATTTTCTACCACACTTAAAAAATTACAAACTCTTGGTTACTACTCAACACTTGTAGAATATTGAGCAAAACAATTAATTCCTTTATTTCCTTAATATTGCATTTCAATCCTTTTCACTAATTTCTTTCAATGAAAACATTTGGAATGTATTTTGTGGAATTTTCAAAGGTAAGAAATACAATATGCGTATTTATGAAAATATTAAGCATTTTTTGATGGTATAAAGCTTGCTACTCCTTAGGTACAAACGAATAATGTTTCACTGATAAAGCAAAATGAGGAGTATTTACCATGAAAAGAAGAGAATTCCGTAACAGTATTTTAGGAAGTATCTTTATTTTTGGATTTCTACTTATTCCACAGTTTGCCATTGCACAAAAAGTTGCTTTTGGTCAACAAATCGCTGTGGCTAAAATGATAAAACCCGGTCTAACAACAATCGGTGTTATCGGTTCCAAATTAGATGATAAAGCTATAGAAGCTTGGACACGGGCTGGGTTAGCACTCGGTGTAAAAGTTATAATTGGATTACCCAAAACCGTACGAGATATCCCACAAGTATACAGAACACTTGTAAAAGAAAAAAAGGTGGAACTCCTCCTCATTGCAGAGCAGGATGA
>JAOAIH010000124.1 GCA_026414805.1 Spirochaetota bacterium
CTATTATACAGCCCGGTACAAGAATTCCACAACATGTAATGTTAAAATTTTGTTTTATCAGGCACTCTAATCATTTGTAATACTTCCTGAACAAAACCTTTAAGATACCTTAATGCTTCTTTTACTGTCAATCCTTCAAATGTTTTGTATATATCATATTTTGCATAGGTTATTTTATCATCGGCATTTAAAACCATAGTCCCGCCAAACTCCGTATCTGCAAGTATTTTAGTTACAAAATCATTCACATCTTTAAAAAAAGAAAACAAATCCATTAAGAAAAGTCTTCCTTGCCGCATTCGCATTAGATTAAGTTGTGAAATGTGTGTACTTGTACTTGCTTTTTCAATATCATCAACTGTTTGCTGAAAAATTTTCAAGGCCCTCTGGCATTCATCCAGTTTTCTATACAGTGAATCTCTTTCCAATGAATTTGAATAATCCAGTTTAGTGTATTGATCGGCTATCACTCCCCATAGTCTTTCGGAAAAATGCTTTAATATTGAAGCAGCAATATTGATTTCATTATCATCTTTAAAATTTGATATTTTTTCAATTTCAATATTTTTTAAATATTCAAAAGATTCAAGTTCCGACTTGCCAGTTGGAGTAATCACCAGATCATCGGTTAAAATTGCTTCAATGAGTTCATCAAGGTCCACATCAGGATATAGCTCAGTGAGTTTTTCTTTAAGTGATTTCAAATCTTTTTTTACTCGTTCACGTTGCTTAGGATCAGGTGATGTTTTTAATACCCCTTCAAGGGCCCGTATTGAACGCACTATTTGTCTTGCTTTTTCTTCTCTTTCGCCCATAAATACTATTTACTTTTTTTATATTATATTTCAAACTATAATAATTAACGTAATATTTTTTTGCAAGATAAATTCTGAGCATACTTTAATAAAGAAGTGCTATTATGTAGTTAGGAAATTATTTAATCATTAAGATTGGAACATGACAGCCGATAGTATATATAAGACAAAACTCTTAAGAATATAAAAATATGAAATATATGAAAGCAAATTATTTTTTTATCCTTTTTGCAATATTATGTCTTATTTTTAAACCATTTAATAGTCGTATTACTGCTGCCACTATACCGGCTATTAACAATTTGTCCCGAAACAATGATATTGTGCAAAAGCTGCGTAAGGACATTCGAACATCATTGTATATCATTAAAAGCAATCGTTCCGTTGAAGAATTACCCGAACTTACCATATATAAATACACAGTGAAGAATGATGAATCATTCTGGGATATAGTATCTGTAACAAATCTTGATCTTGATACTATAGTTTCAGTCAACTCACTATCAGCGCCATCGGATGTTAAAAAAGGCCTAACTTTATATATTCCAAATATGCGTGGTATTGTTTACGAAAAATCAGTAAACGAAAGTTACAATAGTATTGCCACAAATTACAATATTCCTGTACAATACATTTTAAAAGTAAACAGAATATCTAATAACGAACATAAACAATACATATTTATACCATGTGGCAATTTATCTGATTTAGACCGCTCGCTATTCCTAGGAACTGCATTTGTTTCCCCTCTTACCGTTGGCAAACTTAGTTCGTATTTTGGTGTCCGTAAGGATCCAATAGACCATATCCATAAATTTCATGCAGGTGTTGATATTGCATGTCCTATGAATTCGCCTGTGTATGCTTCTCGTGATGGTGTAGTGGTATTTTGTGGTTTTAAAGGTGGTTATGGGAATTTGATTATTATTAAACACAGCAGAGATTACTTTACTTTATACGGCCATTTAAATAAGATGTTTGTTGGAAAAGGGCAGATAGTTACCACAGGGCAATTAATTGCAAAATCTGGAAATACAGGGAGGACCACAGGCCCTCACCTTCACTTTGAAATCAGGAAAAACAGCAATCCCGTAAATCCTCTCTTATTATTGCGGTAAACTAATCAATTGCATCAAGGAGAGAATATACATCTGTGCCATCTTCAGGAAATTCCGCCATAAGGAACGTAACAAGCAATTGCAGTTCCCTGTCACTAAATTGCTGTACTATTTCATTTTTTAATGCATTTGCAAAAGGTACTGCAAACTTTTTGTTTTTACCGGGTAACACAATTAAAAATTTATTCCGGTCAATGCGAGCAGTGAAATCTCCCTCTGAAAGTCTAGTTGTGATTATATCTTCTATTTTATTCATTAATTGTTTGGTTTTTTCTAATCCCTGAACTACATAATAACGTTTTAGATTTTTTATAGTAAAAAGAATTAAAGTGCAAGGAATTGATAATTTGCTGGCATTAGTTAACTCCTTGTTAATTCTGTTAAAAACAGGTAATATTATATCTATGTAACTTATATACTGAGATTCAATCAATTGCAATGACAAATAGTGGCTTAGTAAAACATCAGTCATTGCCTTAAATCGTTCAAATTGAATTTCTTTTCGCTGATAGTCACGCAACCTAAAGACACAGAAAAAACCTAGAAGTTCATCAGATACCTTAAATGGATTTACCCAAAACAATGTCATCTTTCGTATGTTGCTTTCAGTGAAAATTTCCCGGATTGCTTTATTCCTATCAAACTCTTCAATTATTGATGCCGAATTCAATGAAGATATATAATCAATAAATGTAGCATTATTATTAATAGTATTTACCGTATCTTTGAGCAGTAATATATCATCCTCATCAGTGAGCAATAAAGAATAGTTTAAATCCCTATTATTTTTTATATACATTGCATAACTTAATATGCCACTTTCTTTCATGATAGTATGGGTTGTAACTTTAAAATAATCCTTGTGGGGATATTGCCGCAAACTCTGTTTATATTTATCAAGTTCTTGCCAGAATGTTCTGTCCTCTACTGATTTTTGAAGTTCATTTTCCAACTGCTCCATCTTATGGACTTTTTCATATGCAATGGCTGCAAACTCGCTAATCCGCTCAATAAAATCAATTTCCTCTTCGCTGTAATCACCAATAGTTATTTTTTCACCAAGAACCAGTGCTCCAAATACTTTTGAATCATATCGTAAGGGGATAAATAAACGAGCATCAATTGCAATTAATTGATAATACTCATCCCTGTATTCTGTGTGTTGCTTGAATTGTTCTATATCAATTACTCCTTTTGATTGCATAAGAATACCAAAGAGGCCTTTGGTTATATCAAACCTTATATTTTTATTTTTTATAGTTATACCTCTAGAATCCGCCACAATTAAAGAATTTTCATCGTCAGGACTCAATATCAGTAAGGTTGCAGATGCTGAACCAATTTGTCCCATGACCGAAAAAAGGACAGTATCATATAATTCATTCAGTGAGTGAGATTTAACTATTTCTTTACCTATCTCATATAAAACAACAAAGTCCTGAAACTTCTTATCGGGTTTTATGGAATATTCAGTTGATGAAGATTGATGTGGAGCAATAGCACCTGTTGGTGAATTTATATTTTTTTCATTTTGTTCCGCTGATTCAATAATCCTGAATTTTACGGCACTATCCTGAATATGGTTGTCATTTTTGCTTTCAATTTTTACTTTTTCATGCTCATTTGTATTTGTTAGCATAGTAATATCT
>JAOAIH010000125.1 GCA_026414805.1 Spirochaetota bacterium
GTTTATCGTTTATTAAACTTCAAAACGATGCATTGCTTACATTTCGTTTTTTTGTAGATACTGCGTTAGGACATAAAAAAAATTTTTTTAGTATAAAATCTATTCAATCCAATAAAATTATTAAATCTTTAAAAAAGAGATATACTGCTCTGATAGAAAGCATAAGTAACCCTAAAGCAACTAATAAACAATAGCCTTTTTAAAGGAGCACTATGAAGACTGAAGTACTATTATCATTGCCATTTGTACAGGACATACTCAATAATGAAGATTTCAAGTCATTACAAAATTATATACATCACGGCACAACAACATGCTATCAGCACACACTAGAAGTTGCACAGCTTGCATATAGACTGGCTTCCTTATTAAAATTGGACTATGTTGCAGCAACCCGTGGTGCATTGCTGCACGATTTTTTCATGTACAACTGGCGCACCGGTGGTCCCCGTCTTCATGGATTCAGACATCCTCGCATTGCACTCAACAATTCGCTAAAATATTTTATACTCTCCAAAAAAGAGATGGACAGCATACTGCGTCATATGTGGCCTCTTACTCCACTTCCTCCTCGTTATCCCGAATCTTGGATTGTAACTATTGCTGATAAAATAGTATCAATCAAGGACTACAGTAACTACCTGCGCGTAACAATAACAGAGGCCTTTTCAACAATAAAAGTTGCCCTGGCAAAGATTGCGGTTGCTATTGCCCTCGTAGTGCAATCATGGCGGTAACCTTTATCCCTCCATGAGTAAAATGTATTTGTCTACTCACTGGCACATTAAATACATCCCTTAATCTTGAAGGGATTACCACACAAAAACTCCATTGTGGGTACCATTGTTTAAAAATATGAGCAAGGCGTGTATACATCGCAACTTCATTCCCAGTAGCAATGCGCTTCCCATACGGAGGGTTAACTATGCAGAGCACCTTGCTGCCACCTATCTCTTTTTTATCTTTTAAGAAATCCCCAATGTATGTATCTATCATAGCTCCAACAGTACTGCTGTTTTGCTTTGTAATAGCCACCATTTCAGGATTACTATCGCCTGCCAGTATCACAACCTCTTTTTGTTTGCCTGTTACACTGCGCATAGCTGTTTTGAATAACTGCTTTCTGAATGATGGCCAGTGCATAAACGCAAACGTACGGTTAGCTCCAGGCGGATATCCATTGACCATGCACCATGCCTCTATGGGGAATGTTCCACTACCACACATTGGGTCAATAATGGTATCATATTCACTGGCATTGCATGCAAAAAGCAACGCCGCTGCGGTAGTCTCTCGCAGAGGTGCCTCACTTATGTACTGCTTGTATCCGCGCTTGTACAGCGGCTGCCCACTTGAATCAAGACTCACCATGCACTCGTCATGATCAAAACGTATAAATATTTTCTGCAATGTATCACTAACATTGCACTGCATTGCAAACATGCCAAGGCGCTTTAGTATTGCTTTCTTTACCTCTTCAGCGATGCGCTGTGTATGGTGCAGTTTTGATTTGTGCACACTAACTTCAATATCAACAGTGACACCATTACTTATATACAATTCCCATGGAAATTCTTTTAGTGTGCGATAGATTTCATTAAAATGATATGCTCTGAAATGTGTCAACCGCATCAACACCCGTGTTACAACTCGTGAATAATAATTAACAGCAAAACATTGTTCCAATCCACCTCTGAATGTAATGCCACCTTTTATTACTGCACAGTTGTGTATTCCAAGAAGTGATAGCTCTTGATACGCTATCTGCTCAAACCCCGGCTGCACCACCGCAAAGAACGTATGTGGCTTTTGTATCACATGCTGAAAAACCCTACGTTGAATGGCTTTTGGTGAATTACTGTAGTTCATTGTCATTTTCTATCAAATACTGCAAGTAGTTCCATGTGCGGTGTTTGGGGGAACATATCATAAGCTTTGCACCATCGCAGTGTATACGCATCTAAAAGTGCTGCGGCATCCTGTGCAAAGGTTGCAGGATTACATGACATATACACAATCCTGCCAATTCTTGATTGCAATAGTTTTGTCACCACCTTTGATCCAAGCCCTGTGCGTGGCGGGTCAACTATCACCACATCATAGTGCAGGGAATTGCTGCAAAGATACTCACATGCATCACCAAGCACAAACGATACATTTTCAATGTTATTTATATTGGCATTTACCCTTGCTGCAGCAACAGCTTCTTGGTTTAGTTCAACACCTGTGACTGTTTCTGCCTGTGCAGCAATAAAAAGGCTTATGCTTCCCACACCACAGTACATATCAAGCACCTTTCCATATATATTCTTTGCTATCTCCCTGTACATTAACTGAGTAATGCATGTGTTTGCCTGAAAAAATGAATTGGGTGTTATTCTATACCTGATACCATCGAGCGTTTCTTCAATATACCCCTGTTTAATATCATCAAACACTTTGCCATAACTTACATCAGCAAGCCCACCGCTTATAATAACCGAAATTGAATCAACTGCATCATAGAAAGCATCAATTACTGCACGCAGGTTGTTTTCTTCACGTGCCACAACAAAGTTTACCATCACCTGCCCTGTATTATAACCCTGGCGCAACACCACATACCGCAAATACCCTTTATGAGTAAGGTAATCATAATCTTCAATACACACACATTTTTTACGCAGTGCAGCAAATACACGCCTGCTTTTATCCTGCAACAGGAGACAATCATGCAGATCAACTACATGTTTAAAACTCCCACGCCTACGCAGGCCTATTTTCCCAAATGCTGTCACATAATCCATTCTGTTACGGTACCCCAGGGCCAAAGAAGGTTCAACCGCATCTACCTGTACAACATCATTCAGCAGTGCATTACAGTATTCTTTCTTGATTGCAAGCTGTGTATCATACGTAAAATGCTGTAGGGCACACCCACCGCATGTTCCTGCATATATACAGGACGGTTCAATCCTTTCATCACGAAATTTGTCTGCAATGGTTAATAATAGCTTCAGCTGTTTTTTCAAGTGTCGCTACTCCAATCCAGTTATCTGTACATTTTCAGGGAATTCTACTGCAAAATGTATCATTAATTCTTTTTTCTGATTGGGGGCAAGCTGTACCTGCCAGGTTGCCTTCCCTTCATTGTCAATGACTGCCCCAATACTGTTTTTATTTTTGATGGTAACCACAATCTTTTCATTGTGCGATACAAAAACAGTATCCTGGACAGCAACTGTCACATCATGCTTTTTTCCGTTTGCAAGTCTTATTGCATACACATATTCAACATACCTGGTTTTATTCACCAGCCCCTTATACTCCGTCTTTTTACTCACTAATTTGCGTGCTACCGAAAGGCTTTCATCCACACCCAACGCTACTTTTAAAGCATCCTTTAGTACATAATTTTTAGTAATTGAAAATGAATTTACAAATTTTCCATCAAGATATACATTCATAGTGCCACCC
>JAOAIH010000126.1:0-1274 GCA_026414805.1 Spirochaetota bacterium
GAGTAGTAGCTTTGTTGGTAAAAAATAAGATAACTGGACGGAATGCGCTATCCTGAGAATCATAATTATATAATTATTTTTATATATTTTAATTTGTTGTAATTGCTACTATGTATTTTATAGCAAAAATTTACTGCTATTATTATATTACTGTTGATATTTACTATCACTGATGGTACTATCAAAGCATATACAATTACTATACCCAATGGGGGTCATATGAAACAACACTATACAGCCCGCCAGGTTTTAGAGATACATTCAAGTGGAACATATATCATTATTTTTATAGTAATAGCTCTAATAGCACATATATTTCAGATTTTGGGAAAAGTTGCTATTTCAGAAATAGCCAGGCTTGCCTTCATAAGTGGTGTGTGTATCCTTGTCTCATATATTATTTACAAAAGAAAAAGGCTTTTAAAGCCTACTGGCGTGTTTGAATGGCTTTTGGGTTTTATAAGCTTGAATATTCCATTGGCTGCAAAATTTGCCTATGCACAAAAATATGACTGGACATTTGCACTGGAGTCATACAACAGCTCGGTGCTTATGGTTATTCTTCTTATTATGCTTCAATTATATTATAACCGGCGGCTAATGAATTTTTACACGGCATATACTGTCATAACATGGACAGCATTTTTATTAGTGGCGATAGCTCATGGAGCTGAAATTCATTGGGATGCAACCCTTGATGGCAAGCCGGTTCATGGCTTCATTATCTTACGTGAGATTTTCTTTATAATGATTACTGCCGTTTTTGGAATTTTGGCTTCCCGAAATATACGTGTTGTGCTGGAATATGATGATCGCTCCACTAAACAGCTTTCGGTTATTCAAAAGCAGTCAGATGTGCAGCGACAGCTCAATGAAACAATTAAAGAAAAGGTTGCTGATCTTCTGGAACAGGTGAAACAGCAGGATATACTCACTGTTAAATTCAATGATAAGATGCAAAACCAGGCCTCGACGTTTGAAGAAATATCAGCCACACTTGAAGAGCTTTTGGGTTCAGCTGAAAGCATTGCCCGTATAGCCGAGGAGCAGGTTGGTGGCAATGAGATGATGGAAACCATAGTGAATGAATTTAAAATAATCAAAAATGAAACACGGCAAAATCTGGATAAGACAATACAGGAAGTTGATACGGTGGTTGCCCAAACAGGAAATGCAAATGAAAGAATCAAAGATGTGGAATCAACTATTAATCAGATACGTGCACAGAGCCAGAAGATTTCAGAGACTATAAGCGTAATTGTTGATATTGCTGA
>JAOAIH010000126.1:1281-3420 GCA_026414805.1 Spirochaetota bacterium
GTGGAATCAACTATTAATCAGATACGTGCACAGAGCCAGAAGATTTCAGAGACTATAAGCGTAATTGTTGATATTGCTGATAGGATTAATTTATTATCACTCAATGCCAGTATTGAAGCTGCACGCGCAGGAGAATATGGAAGGGGCTTTGCAGTTGTTGCGGATGAAATAGGCAAACTGGCATATCAAACTTCTGAAAGCATAAAGGATATTGAGAAAGTCCTGGTGCAGAGCACTAAAACTACTGAAACAGGTGTTGAGGTTATCCGTGCAACAGCTGAGATGTTAAAGGACTTGATAGCCCGAATGGCAGAAAGCTCGTCAAAAATCAAGATATTGCAGGACAGTGTTACTGTAGAAGAAAAATACATAAAAAATATCATAGAGCAGATGGAAAAGAATGTAGAATTGGCAAAAAATATTGGTGCAGGTACCGAAGAGCAGAAAGCTGCAATTGAAGCTAGTGCCAAAGCCATTGAACATATGAATGAGGTTGTGTCGCAAATGGTTGATGAGATTCAACAGTTGGCACATACCTCGCAAAACATTGTATATAATGCCACAGTGCTTCTTGAAAAATCAAAAGGCGATGCTTAATAGAATATTTTTATTTTGGTTACTATCGCTTGGAAAATGAAACCACAATACTCTCATATAGTATTCTGTGATTTTGATGGAACCATAACAACTGTTGAAACTTTTGTTGGGATGTGTAAAACCTATGCTCCCGAGTTATTTGACACAATTGGGAAAAAGATGTGGGCAAAGGAAATAACTATCCGTGAAGGTGTTCGACAACTACTGGAGTCGTTGCCATCATCGTTATATCCACAGATGCTATCGTACATAGATGATAAAGAAATGAGAGCAGGCTTTCCGGAATTTTTGGATTACTGTAATGCTCACAAAATTCCAGTGGTAATTATTTCTGGCGGATTGTATGATAGTGTAGTGCGAAAGTTAGGATATCTGAAAGAAAAGGTAGCAGGTGTTTATGCAGCAAAGATTGATGCAAGTGGTGAGTATCTTAAAGTGTATTCTGATTACGAATATGAAGGTGAACTGGTTGCAAAAGCTAAGATCATGAGTAACTATCACTCACAATGTACAATTGCAATAGGTGATGGGCCAACTGATATTGAAATGGCAAAATATGCAAATATTGTGTTTGCAAGAGGTCTTTTAAAAAAGTTTTTGCCCAAGGACAAAGAATACTACGAGTGGGATGATTTTTATGATGTTATGGATACGCTGTCAATTATTATAGAACAGAGAAAATTTGATTGACTATAACAAGAGTAAAATATAGTTACTATATAACATAAAAACTAATATCATGCAGGAGGTTAAGCATGCGTAAAAGTATACTAGTTGTAATAGCTTTGTTGGTTGCAGTATGTATGATGTCAGATGTTTTTTCATTGACCGTTGGCGGGAAAGAACTGCTAAAGAAAGGTACCGGTAAAAGAACAAAAGGGATTCTTGGAACAGTGTACTATGCAACACTGTGGGTACCAGAAAGCCTTAAAAATGCTGATGCAACTGCAATAGTTGAAGCAAATGAACCAATGGCGGTTGTTCTGGTTATTGACTCTAAGTTGCTAACCAAAGAAAGATTTTTAGAAGCAACAAAGGAAGGATTTGCACAGGCAGCTTCAAGTGGCTATGCAACTGCCAAACAGGATGCATTCTTAAAGCTTTTTGATGCTGTTGATTTCAAGAAAGGTGATGTAATTCAGTTAGGATATGATCCTAAAGCAGGGCTAACAGCAGTATTCACTGCATCCGAAACAAAGAAGACTACAACATTGGGTTCGGTTGCTGGGCTTGATCTTAAGAAAGCTTTATTTGCTATCTGGTTGGGACCAAAACCAGTTCAGGAAAGCCTTAAAAAAGCTATGTTAGGAATGTAAATATATGAGTAGGGAGTGCAGCGTGCACTCCCTTTTTATATTATTTTTTCATAACCTCAATAAATTTATCCAACCTGCCCTTTTCCTGAGCAACTTTAATTCCCATATCAGTGACTGTAGCTGGAATATCGGGTGCTGATGCTTTTTCTTTTAATGTTATAGCATGTGAACTACACGCACTGGCACATAATCCACACCCAATACATTGTGATGCATCTATTGTCTG
>JAOAIH010000127.1:0-1802 GCA_026414805.1 Spirochaetota bacterium
GCTTTAGCAAGCCTCTCCGTGAATGATGATCTTTCACATGCACTTTAAAATGTTCTGTCAGATGGTTAATCCTTTCGGTTAAAAGGGCTATCTGAACTTCTGTCGATCCGGTATCCTTTTCATGCAGCCGGTATTTGTTAATAATCTCGCTTTTTTCTACCATACGACTTTTTTACTCCTCCTTACAATCACTATATTCTACATTATTGTATTTATTGTAATCATTTATATTCACAGTGCTATTTGCAGTCAAAAACAGTCAAGAAATAAATTATAAAAAGGGGGTATACTATTATTTCATTGTACCAATTTTATTAAGCTCTTCAATAAAAACTTTTTTGCACCTGTACCCCTTTTCATCCTTAACAGCCAGTGCCACCAAATGTTGCGTGCTCTGCGGCACAACCCTGAATATGCTACCGCCAGTTTCATGTACAATATCATCACAGGTAAGTGGCTTACCATGCTTAATTTTAAGCAAAGCATCATGTGTTACTTCAATGATGCCAAAACTGGCAAGTGCCTCAAATGGGCTATATACACCTTTTCCCCCCTCACATATTGTGTGCGACAGCTCATCGCATTGTTCTACTGTGATAGCATCAGCAACGCTGAAATCTCCTATTGCAATTCTGCGCAGGGCTGTAACATGGGCGCCAGTGTGGAGTCGCACTCCTAAATCACGTGCCAGTGCCCTGATATATGTGCCTTTACTGCAGGTAACATCGAGTGTTACCTGTGAACGATCTGCATCAAAATCAATCACAGCAATTTCACGAATATGGACTGATCTTGGAGCTATCGCCACCGCCTCACCTTTTCGTACCCCTGTCTGATGCCCTCTTCCCATTAATTTTAATGGCTGAATATTCTGGGGGGACTTGAAGAATATGCCCTGTAAAATATGTATCGATGCATGACTTGATATCTTCCAACGTGCATTGAGGAGCACTTTGCACAATGACCTGCCCTTCACTGTCAAAAGTGTCAGTTGCCACACCTAACTGAATCGTGGCAATATATCGTTTGTCCATTCCCATAAAAAACGGTACTAGCTTTGTTGCCCATCCAATGCATACAATTAGTAGTCCAGATGCAAACTTATCCAAAGTACCCGCATGACCGCATTTTTTTACCTTTAATTTTTTTTTAATGCTCTGTATGCTTTCAAATGAAGTATATCCCGTAGGCTTGTCTACAAGCAACACACAATCATTTATATGTGGGGCATTCATATATTACGTTTCACTGCTTCCACTATTATTCTTTGAAGATTCCTTTTCTAGTTTTTCAAGCAGGTTCACCATATCCACACCTTTTTCAATGGATGTATCAAGATGGAACCTGATTTCAGGAATGGTACGTATACTCAATGCTTTGCCAACTCTGTACTGAATAAATCCACGAGCAGACTGCAAGCCGGCAAGTGTTCTCTTTTTATCATTTTCATCACCTAAAACCGAAACATATACATCTGCATAGGCATAATCTTTACTTAATTCAACATTTGTTACAGTCACAAAGCCAATGCGAGGGTCTTTGATTTCAGTAACTATCAAAGTGCCAACAAGTTTCTTTATCTGCGTCTCTAATTTTTGTTTTCTAAAACTCATACGTTAGGGTTATCCTCGTGAGGAGTCTTCTAATTTCTTCTTTATCTCAACAATTTGATACGATTCAAAATTATCCCCTTCTTTGATATCATTGAAATTTTCCAGGGTAAACCCACATTCCTGTCCTGCTTCTACTTCAGCAGCATCATTTTTAAACCGCTTTAATGAATTAAGCTTACCATCATACAC
>JAOAIH010000127.1:1812-3214 GCA_026414805.1 Spirochaetota bacterium
CCACATTCCTGTCCTGCTTCTACTTCAGCAGCATCATTTTTAAACCGCTTTAATGAATTAAGCTTACCATCATACACTACAACTCCATCACGAATAAGTCTGATCTTATCGCTCCTTTTTAGACGACCAGTTAGTACGATAGCTCCGGCAACAGTACCAACTTTACTTATTTTGAAAATTTGCTTAACCTCGCCTGTTGATGTAATCTCTTCTTTTATTTCAGGTGACAGCATGCCCTCCATAGCTGCTTTCACATCATTGATTGCATCATAGATGATATTATAATATTTTATTGATACGCGCTCTTTTTCAGCAATTTCTAAAACTTTGGCAGATGGTCTCACCTGATACCCAATGATGAGTGCATTTGAAGCTGATGCAAGCATGACATCGGATTCATTAATACCACCAGTAGCAGCATGTATCACCTTTACACGGATATCATTGGTGGAAAGCTTTTGCAATGAATCACGCAATGCCTGAACCGAACCATCAACATCTGCTTTGATAACTATCTTGAGTTCCTTGATTTCCCCTTCTTTAATCATTGTATTGAGGTCTTCAAGGGTAACCTTCTTTATCTTTTGGGCACTTTCAAGCCGTACCAGCTCCTGACGTTTCTGCGCTATTTGACGGGCATATTTTTCGGATTCAACCACCTGGAAAGGATCACCAGCTGATGGAACACCGCTTATTCCCAATACCTCAACAGGCATTGAAGGAGTTGCTTCCTCAACCTGCTGGCCCAAATCAGTAAACATCGCACGTACCCTACCTGAATACAGCCCCACAACAAAGGGATCGCCCACTCTAAGTGTTCCATTTTGAATCAGTACCGTTGCTATCGGACCCCTGCCTGGGTCAAGTTTGGATTCAATAACTACACCTCGTGCTCGCAATTTTGGATTTGCCTTTAATTCTAACATTTCGGCCTGAATCAGAATAAGTTCCAAAAGTTCATTAATATTAATTTTTTGTTTTGCGCTTATTTCAGCAAATAATGTTGTACCGCCCCATTCCTCCGGAATAAGCTCATACGCTGTTAATTCCTGTTTTACTCTGTTTGGATTTGCTTCTGGCAGATCTATTTTATTGATAGCAACTATAATGGGGACATTTGCTGCCTTTGCATGGTTTATTGCCTCAACCGTCTGTGGCATTACGCCATCATCTGCTGCTACTACCAGTACAACAATATCAGTAACACTTGCGCCTCTGGCTCGCATGGTGGTAAAGGCTTCATGGCCGGGCGTATCTAGAAATGTTACAAATTTATCACCTACTTTTACCCTGTATGCACCTATATGTTGTGTGATACCACCATGCTCGGTTGCCACAACATTTGTTTCGCGTATGGCATCAAGTAATTTTGTTTTTCCATGGTCAACATGCCCCATAACAG
>JAOAIH010000128.1 GCA_026414805.1 Spirochaetota bacterium
TTTTATTTATAAGCAAGTAATATACCCAAATATAATATAATTAATTTTATATATATAAATAATAGTGTTTAAATTTGAAACTATATATGTTTAGAAATAAAACGGAGATTTTAAAAATGTAAAATGTATGATTTACGATTTAATAAAATTTTAAATAAAATATTTATTTGAATCGGCTATTGACAAACATTAACCGTCAAGATTTTTAAATTATCGTTTCTCATTGCATCTATTGATATTCTTGTTGTGATGTTTTCAAATTCTAAAATTTGAAATGTTTTTATTTGGCATTTACAATCTGACATTTGTCATCTAGAATTGTTTTTTTCATCAGGCATTTGGCATTTGACTTTGCCTTTATTCACCATCCCAAATCATCTTTGATATTTGCATCTATCCAACCTTTCAGAGCATTTGCTATTTTTTCATGTGCAGCCACAGTTGGATGTGTATTATCTCCTGCGTATTCTGATGATTGCAAAGGGAATCCTGATGCTATGGGGGGATTATTAATAGGCACATAAAAAATCTTCGGATCATTTTTATTGGTTACAACTTCATTAATATAATCACCTGCTGTTTTTCCCATCCATGATGGTATGGGTTCCGTACATAAAATAAATGCATTAGGATAATAAGAACGTAAAGTTGTTAAAAAATTAGAATACGCATTCTGAAAAGCTGTTTTATCAGGTGTTCCTGATGAAAAATCATTTGTTCCAAGTGCAATGACCACAACATCTGCTTGCCAACCACTAAAATTCCAATCAGGAGTTGTTGGTGTAGGAGTCATTTCAAAAAATACTTTTGGATAAACAGTTGGCATTGTGGCTGGCGGATTACAACCATTACAATTTCTATATATACCAATACCACCACGGCATATTGTCATCCACTCTGCACCATACATTCTTGCAAGCATTGGTCCAAAAGTCAAATCCCCATTTGAAATACAGCCACCCCATTCATTAGGACATGGGTTACTTCCCTGCCATTCATTTAAAGCACCACAAGTTATTGAATCACCTATAAATTCCATTTTCCTTGTTGGTCTAGGACCTGGGTCATAAAGTGTTTTACCCATATCAAGACCAAATCCGGCAAAATTAACAATACCGCTCATTCCTTCACTTGTTCTAACCAACATAATTTTATGTGGGCCATCAGTGAGTCCTGTAATTGTATAAGGTGTCTGCGTTGGTGTTGCGTAGTATTGATCTTTTTGATTTTTTACTCTGATTTTTATAAAATTTTTATGATCTGAAAAATCATCAATTGCATATGCAAATCTGGTATCCCATGCAGATAATCTGAGAGTGAGTGATGTACCGTAAAAACCTGCTATAATATATGTGGTTCCCCAGCCACTTTTTGCAACTACCGCGTCAGTTCTATCCCATCTACCATAATACTGTATATTAGGGTTATCTGCTTTTACTACTGAATATGTGTATGGTGTGATTGTAAAATAATCAACATAAACAGAACCGTTGTAATTCCCAGTTGGCTGAAAAAAATACACCTATTCTTTTTACATCAGTAAGATCTGGAGTACAATTAGGATCAGTAAAACCAGGATTTAATGAATCAAATATAACTTCATTCCATTGGCCTACTTTGAACTTAGACCACTCACCATTTTGCCAGCACCAGTTACTACCACTCTGAACAAAAATTGAACCACCATCAATAGGAAAATCAGGAGGTATATATACTTGTGCTCGTAAAATTGTATTTTGTATATTTGTTATGGTAGGTGCCACTCCCGCTCCACTGCTATTACTTGAAGAAAAATTTCCATCTATACGCAAAGAATGTGTTTTATAAAATGATTTTACAGTAGTGTTTGATGTTAGAGTGGTTCCGCCTTGATAAACATTCCAACCCATAATAGTTCCATCTTCAAAATCATAAACAACTGTAGAATATGGAATTGGTGTAATTGTCCATGTAGGTGTCGGGCCTGTTGGTTGAGTTGGATTATCTTTTTTATGACAGGAAAAAAACATTACAAAAAAAATTATAAAAATAACAAAAAAAATTTTTTTCATGTAAGCACCTTCCTTTCGTATCCATTATAATAAACGAAAACGCTTTCTAATAATATTATATTAAATATACTTTTTTTATCAATAAAAATATTATTGAACTAAAAATAAGTAAAATATTTGTTTATTACAAAAATACATCTTATTATAATTTATATTAATTTAATATCGTTTGTATTCAGAATATAAAATTCTGAATTTTTCAAGTATACTTTCATATTTCTGTGCAGCTATTTTCAGGACATCCAATTTTTCTTTTCTATTTTTGCTGTTTAAAATTGTTTTTCTTATAAATTCAGACATGCTTAAATTTTCTTCTTTTGCGAATTCTTTTATCATATGTAATTCTTCATTACTTACCCTCATTAAAATTTGTTTATCTCTTCTCTCTTTTCCTTTCCTTCTTCCCATAATATAACCCTCCTTTTTTATTTTAATATTTCAATCAATAATATTCTTTTTGTATTCTCTGTAATTTTATATCTATCATCTATTCTTACACCAGCAATCCACATTATATTTTTTGCGTCACATATTAAAATTGGTTCTTCTTTAATTTTAGCAGAAATCATGAATTTTTTAATCCTGACTTTTTCAGTCATTCCAAAAGGTATGAATCTGTCACCGGCCTTTCTTCTGCGTATTATAATTGGAAATTTTACTTTTTCAGAATCAATAAACCCTTTATTTTTTTCTTTTAAATTAAATTTTCCAGTATTTTTTATAATACTGAATTTTATTTTCTTACCACCAAATTTATAAATATCAACTCCTGTTATTTTTTCTATTGTTATTTTTGATATTTCTTCCTTTGCTTCTTCAATACGTTCAAATATTATTCTATCATTTTCAAATCTAAATTTTATATCTTCTGGTAAATTAATACACTTTTTCCCAATAATAATATTCTCAATATTTCTTATAAGAGTAAATGTGATCTTTCTCTTACTTTCAAAAATCATCTGCATTGC
>JAOAIH010000129.1 GCA_026414805.1 Spirochaetota bacterium
AGATTATACGGTAGAACTTTCATATCTTTTGAATAAACGATCAACTATTTCGATTTCAGGTGGATATTCGGTGAATACCGATCCAAATCGTTATTTTCAGCTTGAGCCTGAAGATATAGGATCACTGGCGCTTGTGGGAACGTATGTTGTAAAAAAATATAAGACAAAGACAAAAACTGCAACAGGATCATATCAATATATGCTTTCACCTCGCAGCTTAATTACCGGGACAGTTATGTATTCAAATTTTGATACTGGTGTTACCGACAGCAGTGATTTTTATATGGGGTTGTTGCAATATCAATACGATCTTAGCAAAACAGTAAAATGCAATTTAATAGGTTCATATAATTATATGCGATTTAAATTCGGTGGCAAGGCTGATGAGGGGGATATTGATTTTTTGGAAGACCTTGTTTCTGGGGGTGATTATGAAGTCTTTTTCGGATCTGATTTCAAATCAAAGATGTATTCTGCAAGTGCTGGTCTTGCATATATGTTCGGAAAGGGATCAAACATCAATGCTTCGCTTGGATGGATCCGCAATGTTCAGAACATCAAGACAGAAACTACTGATCCTGAAACAGGAGATTTGATTACTGCAACAAGACGACCAGATGGGAATACACTGAATTATAATATAGGTTATACATATTCCTTTTCTGGTAGCACAATAAAATTGGGCTTAAAACAGAATGCAGGCGATAATGCGAACACCGGTGTATCGTACCGATCGCGCGACCTTGATTTGCGTATTATGCATGATATTAATCGAAGGCTTGCCGGCAATCTTACCCTTAAATACTACCGGTATCATTCTGATGAAGATGATTTTGGCTTTGAAATCAAACGGCATATATTATATATTATGAGCAATATAACCTATCGTGCCACACGATGGCTCAATATCAGCTTAAATTATCAGTACACTAATAATCACAATAAAAACATCGGCAGAAGAACTGAGAGAAACTCTGTTTTCTTTGCCCTCACGTTCCAACCTTTAAGACCGTTTGTTATCCGATGAGACAAAACCAGCTTTTCACGAAAAATATTATCTATTATATTGATTTGCTAAAACGCGGCAAATATCTTGTGCTTTGCCCGGTTATTGTTGCTCTTATTATCGGATGTGCCGTTGCTTTTAAACTCCCACCGGTATACCGTTCTGAAGCAAAAATATTCTATGTTGAGGCTCAGATACCAGAATGGGCAAAGCTCGGGTTTATTAACATTTATCTTGAGGCAATGCTTGTTTTCATTGAAGCAATAGCATTTACAGGCCCTGAAGTCGTGAACACCATTAAAGAGCTTGATTTGTACCCTGACCTCATCGACAAAATTCCGATGGCTGACATTTTAGCATACATGAAAGAACATTATAAATCGCGGCCACTCTATACAGAGGTACCGGGGACAAGTGGTAAGCCACAAGAGGTTATCACTGGATTTGAGTTTTATTTTGAACATCATGAGCCAGAGAAGGCTTTTCAAGTTGCCAATATGCTCGCCACGAATTTTATAGAAAATTATAAAAAATTTAGAGAAAATTTTGCCGCATCAACATCGGGTTTTTTTATTGATGAGCGCGAACGGCTGAAACAGGAGATAGCAGAAATTGATCAAAAAATAGCCGAATTTAAGGAAAAAAATGTCAATGAATTGCCTGAGCTTTTTGCATTGAACTATGGCATGTCTGATCGCCTCAATGCAAAACTTGTCAGTATTGATCTACAACTCCAAACATTGTATGGTCAAAAAAGAGCGCTTGAAGCACAACTTGCAACGATGAATCCACTGGTGGCAATGCAAGGTATCTCGGGTGAGCGGATTGTAACTCCCGAGGAGAAAATTACTGCGCTCAAGGCAGAATTAGGTGTTTTATCTGCAAATTACTCAGAAAAGCACCCTGATATTATTCGGTTGCGACGAGAGATTGCTATTTTGGAAGATCAACTGTCAAAAAAGAATCACGAAAGTTCTTTGGCAAACCAAGATGATAGCAAATCCAGCAATGATAGCGGCATCGGAGCATATAATCCCGCCTATATAAATTTAAAAACACAACTTGAACAATTAAATTTTGAAATTGAACGACAGAAAAAAGAACGCGAAGAGACATATAATGACCTTTTAAAATATGAAGGCCGAGTAGCTAAAACGCCTATGGTTGAAAAGGAATACAAAATATTAAACCGCGATCTCGAAAGTGCCAAAAAGCGGTATGATGATCTTGTGAGTCAGGTGTTAACACTTGAAAGTGCTGCTGCAATGGAGCGAAGGGAAATGGGCGGTAAATTGACAATCGGTCAGCCTCCGTCCATCCCTTTAAAACCAATACGGCCTAACCGTCCGCTTATTATTGCCGTTTTTTTGGCAGGAGGGCTTTCCATTGGTATTTTGTTGCTTCTTGGATGGGATGCTGTCACACAAACCATTCGCACTTCAGATGATTTTTCTGCAGTAGCAGATGATATTCCGGTTCTTTCGATTGTCCCGTATATTGCAACAGAGGAGAAGAAGAGGTTTTGGATATCACTTCAAAAAACAGCAGGGCTCATTGTTCTGGGAATCATCATTCTCGTACTTGTTATTGTTGATGTATTTGTTATGAATATCGACGTTCTTATCGTGAAGATATTCTCGGCAATCCGCACAAAAATGCTCCTTCTCGGATTATAAAGATGAGCAAAATAAAAGAAGCGCTTCTACGCGCCAAAAGTGAACGAAGCCAAACCAATGACATGTCGTTGTTCAAACGGCCTCCTGTATTTCAAGAATCTCAACACCAGACAAAAGTCATCGACTATTCCGAAGTCGCAGTTGTGCGGAATAAAATCATCACACCGTATTTTGATAACCCTGAACTTACCAACCAATTAAAACTTTTGAGGACAAAAATACTTCAAGAGACCCAGAAGTTTGATGACCGGACAATTTTGGTGACTAGTAC
>JAOAIH010000130.1 GCA_026414805.1 Spirochaetota bacterium
ACACCATACAGTGGCTGCGGTATTATATCGATTGTATTCAGTATCAAGAATCTTTGCTGAGAAAATGCCTTTGTGTGTATCAATAGCGCTAGCACACATGGAGATAGTGGCAAAGATTGCACATGAGGCTGCGCCAGCAATCCAGACAAGGGCAATGAGTATTTTAACAGTTACTATCGCCCCATTATATTTATATGAATAGATGTGTGCATATATGCACAATGATACAAAAATGAGCGTAAGTACATCAAAAATATATGAGGCAAAGCTTGGTGGCAGTGCAAGTATGTATTGGTATGTATGCAGAATAGAAGCACACACCGCACATGCTGCAGCAATTGAAGGTACACCAAAGCGTATAATATGTTTGTTATAATCGTCCCACCTTGTACACAACACCTACCAAGATTCCGCCTTCTGTTTTTGTTGATGATTCGCCCATGCCAAAGCTGCCGTACTGGGCGTATATATCTATGATTGTTTTTATTTCGGTTGAAAGAGTAAACAGCATTGATAAGGAAATATTCCCGCCTGCACCACCGTTGTAATCTGCAGAAGCAGGGGGCAGGTCAAGATACAATCCCAACCCAACACCTGGTTGAAAGACCTTGTTAAGAGGATAGTAATACGTGCCTTTAACTGTAACAAGGGGATGCCCAACGGAAAGGTCAGGAGTGCTATCCGATGAATACTGCATATAGGTCAAAGAGAACTGGCCACTAAACTGGTGAACGAAAATAGTAGTAAGTATTCCACCCCCATATACGCTGCCTTTGCTTTTTATTGTTTTTTGCTGAGTGTTCACCCAACCCTTGTAGTTAATGGAATTAGTTCCACCCTGGACAATGACACCAGCATACGTGAAGAATAATTCTTGTGCACTGACTGCTGTAGAAAATAGAATAAATACTGTTGCGCCTATGAAGTGTAAAAAATATTGTATATTTTTTTCTTTCACACAGAGCTTCCTGTATTTACTGTATATTTAACGGGTTTTTCACTGATTGCGCACTTGTTGGTGGCTTGAAGTCAAAATATCCTGCTGGGATATTTTCGCCTGCAATTACATTTGATAGCGTATAGCTGGTTGAATCGCCCTGTTTATCTTTTACAATTAATTTTTTGAGTAAAAAATTGGCATCTGTTATAATGACGATTTCAGGATATGCTTTTTCAAAGTTTCGTAATTTAATAGTATATCCGTTTGGTCCCTGTGCCGCAAGCAGAGCATTGTACCCTGTCACAATCGCAGCGATGCCGCCGGGATAACCTTCGCCAACATCCTGAACGCCACAAATGTTGGATGATTTATCGTATACCCACAGCTTTTTCCCATTGGTGACAATTGTTTTGCCACCAGGAGCAGTGAGGTTTACATACAGCTTGTCGGGCGCTTTGTATTTAAATGTACCGGTATAGGTAAAACCGTTAGATGTTGTCCACGAAATGGTGCCGCTTAAGGTAGATATGCTTCGCATTTTCTGTTGAAAGCGTGCAACAGCTTCCTCACCGGTGAGAGCATATGCGTACACAATCATAATCAAGACTGCCAAAACTGTAATTGCTGCTTTTTTCATTTCTATCACCAACAATGATTCTAGTATCTTTTATTATATAATACGCGTGAATGTGAAAAAATAAAAAAAATTTTTTGCACAAATAATTTATTTTAAAAAAAAAGTAATAAATAGTTATGCTAACTACAATAGCGTATCGTTACATAATAATGGACAAAATAACTTAAAACGAATAATTGCAAATATGTTACATCCACTTTCTTTTGTCACAACCGAGCAACAAAAGAAAGTGCCAAAGAAAAATGCCCTTTACATCCTGTAATCATTAATCATTCCACTGCGGGCTGTAAAATGGCATCCGTTCAGGGCCTTTTCCGCATCCTAACCTGCCGCACATCCTGTATGGCAGGTTACACGAAATATTCCTCGTTAACACGCACGATAAATGGTAGATGGCGGTATTCGTATGCCGCATCTATGCCGTAACCGGCTACCCATACATCGGGAACGGTAAATCCAATGTAATCAATTTCAAGCTGGCTTCGAATATTCTGTACCTCACGGGTGGGGTTGTCAAGGCGTTTGTACAGCAAACTGCAAATTTTTAAGCTCTTTGCGTTGCGTTCATTAAGCAGGTAGTTTTTAAGCCATGACAATGTAAACCCCTGGTCAGCAATATCCTCAACTAGTAACAAATCACGTCCTTCAATATTTTTGGGCGATAGCTCCAGCGTCACTGCCCGGTAATGTTCACCACTTGACTTTATTGTCTTATCGTACACGCTGGTTTTTATGCAGTGGATGCTGGCATTGATGCCACCCTGCCTGAAAATTGCACGCGAGAGATCTGCAGCGAAAATAAATGAACCTGTGAGTACCAGCAGGATGTCAATATGTTTGCTGTGGTTGAAGTCGGCAACGATATCATCTGCAAGTGCAGTGACTCTTTTATAAATACACTGTTCAGTAATAAGCACTGAGTGCAATTTAGGGTCCTGTAGCAATGCAAACTGATTGGATAGAGAAGAATCATCTTCAGAGCTATCGCACACACCTTCCATTGGGACATTTATGACACTGGTATAGTTTGATACGGGTAAAATCATTGCATAGCCTTATAGAAAATATTGTATTTTGTATGATATTTGTTAAATACGCAACTACTATAGGAATAGTCAACTCATTTTAGTTAAAAAAGGCTCTGACCCCAAGAGTCATTTTACGGTAAATGGCGGTGTGTCATCCTGAACTTGATTCAGGATCTTGTAATATATGCTCTGACCCCCAATCAATGTACTC
>JAOAIH010000131.1 GCA_026414805.1 Spirochaetota bacterium
AATGTTACAGTAGAATCATCATCACATTACACTGCATGGATGTACATTAACAATGCAGGAATGCGCCAGCGATATCTGAAATTTTATTCCAAGCCTGATTCACAATGAAATGAAATTGGTATTTCAGATAATTGTTTTTCATTGAAAGGATTTTCTATATATCGTTTTGCATATCCAACGATTATGGCATTTATTCCAGTTTTAACATCATTCCCATATTTTTTATATAATTTGATGACATTGGAATAACATTCAATCGCTTTATTTCGCTCATACATTAAATCAAAACTTTGCCCTGCCAATAAAAATGTATATGCTTGTTCATTATTACTTTGTTTAAAATTGATACACTTTGTAATTATCTCGGATGCCTTTTTATATTTTTTATCATGTATTAGAACAGATGCCAACACTCTATAGTAAATTGATTCGGAAGGGTCATGTTCAATTGCTTTGTATAAATGATTAATAATTACAGAAATATTACCTGGATTTTCTTCAAATCCACAATAAGCTTTCATAAAATAAAATAATCCTCTTTTTTTATATTCTTGTTTCCATGAGTAAGGTCGTAGCATACCTATATTTTTACATCGATCATCAAAAAAAGATACAATATCATAACCTATATATTCACCATCACATGCAGGTTCAGTGTTTGAAGCTATCCATATCAATCCATCATTAGGTACTATTATTGCTGATGTAACATTATTAGCAGCACCAATTGTAATACCAGTTGCACGTTCAGAACCAGTTACCCAATCAATTCTATCACCCATAAATTGTGCTACTTTTGCAGGTGTTATATTCCCAAAGTTCGACTGTACAAGATGTTCTAATCGATTATACCTCCCCACTAAATCACGAGTAATCATATTATATTTTGTTAACAAATCATATTTTTTTAACTCATCAGTGAGGGCAAAATTTGTTAGAATTAATTTATTGCCATGCATTCTATGAATTCCCACTGTCCTATTATTAGCTTCAATAATTACTGCCTGTTTATTTTTACTATCAGCAATTAAATAACCAAAAGAACCAGCACATGGTTTGCTCTTGATGATTGATAACACATCATCAATTGTTGTAGCTTTTCTCATAATTTCATGTTGTAGCACTGTAAATGACATGCCCTTATAACTTGTATGTTCAAAACCCATAAAATGACCACCGATAAAAATTCCTTTTTCATTAATTGCTGTATTACATTTAATTAAACCAGCAGTTGACACATTAACATACCGAATACCTTTTTCAGGTTTATAAATAAAAATTGTCTGATATGGTATCCATTTGCCTTGACCTGCATAATCAGTATTTCTCCCGATGATGAACATTCCATTTTGTGTTGCATTTCCAAAAACTGCTATACTGGTGCATTCACCAGATATTTTCAATGTTTTGACTTTAGACATTACTAATTTAGGTAGCATAATCATTGTAAATTCAGATTTAAAGGTTGCCCTAAATAAAACTTTATAATCTATTCCACTGCCGTCAGCTATCCCTTTTAATTCTTGTAGGTACTCAACTGGAGTATTTTTTTCTAAAGGTCCAAATATTAAAAAATCTAATATTAACTGTATAATATCTTGCACAAATTCAGATTTATTTTTATAATCAAGCATATGTTTAACAGGATAACCGAATACAGGTACAACACCATTATGTATTTCCTCTTTTAATAATACACCATGTTGAAAACCCATTTCATATGGGGATCCTGAAATACAAACAATGTAACTGCCATTATTATATTCCTTCCACGCTTTGCCAAAATAGTATCTATTTCCTTTCAAAATAATTTTTTTTTTATTTAATTCACTAAATTTTTCTTTGGACGGCTTATATTCATTCCCCGAACTAATCGTTTTAACTTTAACTATTAAAACAACACTGAGTATTAAAAGAACTGCTAATAATGAAATAATTATCATTCTTTTCATAGCGAACCTCTTATTAAATTTACAATCGTAAATGAAATACTTTATTACATAATATTTTGTTAAAAAATTATCGTTAAAATCAAGGTATAATAGTATCTTTCAAATATCAATTTTTTTATTGTAAATATTAGATAACTGAATATCACTATTTAGTATATCAATTGTGGAGGGTTTCTAATATGGAAAGGATTTTTATCAAATTTATTTGTGCCGTTATGATAGTACCTTTATTGATTTCAAGTTGCACTAAACCAACAATCCAGGACAAAGACATTCTTGGGGATTGGGAGGCAATTAAAGGTGATTATCAGGAAGTAAATTTTTCAATTGAAGACGGTGAACACAGGTTTTCAGCATTTTTAGGAGGCAGGCTTTTTACCGATGGCACGTGGTCAATTAAAGGCAAAGACCTCATACTTAATCTGAGTACCGGTGAAACCGTAATATTTAAAGATGCAAAAATAAAAAATGGCATCTTATCATTTGATGGTGGTAAACAACAGTATCAAAGATTAAGAACAAATGAACAGAAAATTGACGAACTTATAACCTCATTAGGTACAATACAAGGAATAACTTTTTCAAAACCAGTTGATACCAAGTTTACCTGGAATTTCGAAGGCATTGGGGAAAAGAAGCTAAAAGGTAAAATGATAAAAGCAACAATACCATTAACAATAGATGATTACACCGATCTTGCCAATGCAACTAATAAAGTTTATGAGCTTTTATCAAAAAACGGATATGAATCGTCAGCGCATAACAC
>JAOAIH010000132.1 GCA_026414805.1 Spirochaetota bacterium
TAGCTGAGAGTACTTCTTTTAGGGAGGTTGTGAATTCCAAGATGATGAAGAATGGAACGATGAGCAAAGAACATAGCACAGAGGTCACGGATAGATTGGACGCGAGTGATAACAGCGATTAACATAGTGAGGAGATGGTCTTTAGATTTGAACTTTTTGGAATGCTTATCTGATGCGGATTTTAGGATGATAGGTTCTATATTGGCTTGTTTAACAAGGGCAGCCAGCTGTCCAAAAACAGGAAAGGGGGAAAAGAATTTTTGATTAATTTTGTGGGGCTGATGGGTGTTTTTCATAGACAAGTAATTTGGAGTTAAAAACATCAGCAAAAAAACAAAAAAGGGCAGAATTTTCTGCCCTTTTTGTTTTTAATTTTGTGTATCCTTTTTAAGAATTATTTTGGACAATAGTGTCAAAAAATAAAAAAGTTATTTTTTTCATAATTTTTAGATAAAACTATTCATAAAACAGTTTTTTTGCAATTGTTTTATTATTAAATTGAACTGTAACAATGATCCATTGTTGATTAACATTCAGATGACGAATATAGTACCTGTCTTGCAGATTGGCTTTTTCAAATTTGATTATTCTACCCATTAAATCAGTTATTTGAATATAGGCATCTGTTACATTATTACCATCTATCAACCAGCCATGCTCATCTTTAGAAATCATAACATTGGGTTCATTATTGGTATCTGCAGGTGTTAATAATTTTGATGTTTGCATAGGAGTTCCATCAGGAGCATAACCAAATGGAGAAGGAGAATCTGGTCCGGGAATTATCAAAACAGGCACTTGAAACATAGAGGTATCATTGCAGGTATTATATGCTGTTAATTGAAGAATATATTCTCCTTCTGTTGATGGCATAAATGAAAATGTGTTGGTAGAAGCAGAATATCCATCGCCAATCAACTCCCACAAAATACTCGCAGAATTGGTAGATTGATTGACCGCCACAATAGGTTGTGAGAAATCTAATTTCAATGTGTCGTTGGATATTAAATTGAAATAGCTTTGTGGTAAAATGGTATTGGTAGGAGCAACAGAAAAATTAATTACATTAGATGCACAGGTAGAAGGACTTGCCACTTCAACAAAATAACTTCCTCCATTTAAACCTGTAAAAGTATAGGTATTTGTAGAAATAGTATTAGTAGTCAAAACACTACCGTTAGGGTCTTTCAAATATAAAAAGTAAGGATAAGAAGAGCCGGTGATATTTATCAATGCATTTCCGCTTGCATCATTAGAACAAGTGGGTTGTTGTAACACACTCACGCTGGCATTAACCGTGTTATTTGTAATAGTCAAAATAAATCTTGACACTGAAGTAGTGTCTGATAAATTGAATGTATAAGAACCCGATGATAAATTGTGTGTAGTGCCTGTAAACTTATCGTACAAAGATAAACAAGCCCCATTTGAAAAATTGTTTATGTTAAGGGGCATGATAGTGTAATTACCAGAAACTCCGGTTATTGCTTTTACTTCTATAGAATAGGTACCATTAACAGGAGGAAAAGTATTTATTTTGTATTCCATTCCATTGCTCACAGTCATCAATTGAGGGGCAGGAAAATCGCTCCCTACTTGAACAGCATCATAAAGATCATCAAAATTGGTAGTAGCATTAGGATGCAGAGCAACGGCTGTATATACATCGTAATTATTGGGTCCTTTCATTTCAAGAATCATCATGGTTGGAGGATAATCGTTATAGGCTAGTGTATTGTTATTAACCTGCATAGTTCTAAGCAAATTATTTTGGCTATTGGTAGTTGTTTTCCAGTTTTCAGATGGTGTAAGTGTTACAGGATTTATTGCACGGACAAAAAATCCTTGACCTGCCGGAATATTATCATCTATTCCACCACTGCTTACAGGAGGTACAGAGCCTACACCTTGTGTATAAATAGCATAGTCGCCGTTTCCTCCATTTAAATCCGGGTTCCAAGCATAAATTGTTTTATCAATGTTTACAGATTGAGAGCCCATAGCATTTAAGATTCGGGCAAAACTTACAGGAGAAGGATATGGGTTAGCAATCAGGTTCCATCCATTTTGTATTCCGGAAGGGCCTGTTCTTGTAAGTGGAATATTTCCAAAATTTTTTTTCACGATTTGTCCTGTAGCATCTATGATGATATTTGAAGTAGTATAGGTAGAATTTCCAAGATAGACCCAGTAACCTCTGCCTACAGTAATTGCATTATTAATATTTGACATGGGCACATAATGAGCTGCTGCAGAGTAATTATTAGTAGCACAAGATTCACAGTATTGATAAATTGAAGTAAAGGTGCTGGATAATGGACAAGTTGGACAAGTAATCGGAAAATTATCTGACCAAGCGGTGAACGATTGGGATTGAATACCAGAAATACCCAATAAGGTCCATCCGGTACTTCCTCCTTTGGCAAATACTTCAAAAGTAATGTTTCCAGTGATATCTGCATTAGTACCAATTGGTGCTATTCTGCCTTTTTGTATATTATCAGCTTTTATGGTTACATTATTTCCACAAGCTATGGTGCCCGTTGTAGCAGTGAGTTCCCCCCATATTCTCAATGGATTACCTATTGTTAGGGTTCTGTTCGCCCGGTTCATAGTTAAATTAGCAAGGGAAGAGGTAGTAAGCGTTGCAG
>JAOAIH010000133.1 GCA_026414805.1 Spirochaetota bacterium
AATATAGACCCTTCAAAAGACAGATGGGAACTTTGTTCTGAAATACTTGCTAGACGCGATATTATTGAAAGAATTACAAAACCTTGGTAAATAATTAGATTATTAATCTTTTTATATTTTGATCCACTATCATTAATGGTATAGCGTCATTTCAAAAATGTTAATAAAAACTTCTTTTCCCCGACAACGGCATTAATATCAAAAACACGGCATACAGTGGCCAGGTAAAAAAATAGAAAATATCAGGATTTGGCCCGTACCGTACATTGTAAAATATTCCTATCACATCCATTATAAAGTAGCTAGTGGTTGCAGCCGGTATCATCCATCGTGCATGAGCAGGGAAATACAAAGAACGGCTAACAAGCCATCCTGACCATGCAACAGGTACAAGCAAAAGAGCATACACAATGGATATTACTAAAATGTTGTATTGCTGCAACAATTCATAGAGATATAGAATAATTACACATGCAACAGCATACAGTGCAATCAGCATCAAGGCATCATTCTTTTTAACAGCTTTAAATTCTTCAGTATGGCGCACAACAACTGTTGTAAGCATTGGCAATGCTACAATGCCACCAACAGTAAGAAGTATATACATATCAGGAAAAAAATGAGTCCACGTTAACACACACATGTCGGTAATAAACGTACAGGTAAATATTATTCGTAAAAATTTTATATCTTTTTGTGCGATAGCATCCTGCAACCCAAACCATACAAAAACCGTTGTTGATAAAGAAAGAAGCCCTTTGGGTATTGCCACGTAATTGATTTTATGCCCGATAAACAGTCCTATTGCATCTATTAGCGTGAATATGATCACCAGTAGTATCTGAAATCCAATATAATATTTGATATTGTTATGCCTGGTTATTGTCATTTGGCTTTTCCTCCAAAAATAGAAATAATGGGTTTACATCGAAATAATCGCATTTTTTCAACGTATTTTTGCTAACGTTACTTAAAAGACCACTTTTAGGACAAATCCTTATACTCCCCACACCTGCTTCGATGTACTCAGCAACCATCTCCGAATAATCAGAAGAGAGCATTTTATTTCACTCTCCTTGACAAGGAGAAGGATTAAGGGTGAGGTTTTAAATATTTTCATCTACTGTGGCAGTGCAGGATATCTGCCAGCTATCTTCCCATTACGTATCATAACCACATCGCCAAACTCACGCATGATTGCTTCGCTCTGTGTGGGGAGCAGAAAAATATAATCATCAACCTGTAGCGCAGTGGAACGTGACCCATTTACTATTGCCTGATTAGTGCTGAATCCATAAATTGTGTTTTCTATAAGCCCTTGTGGTGAATAATAATGAGCTCTCCAGCCACCACCATAGATAAAATATGTCACCTGTCTGTTAGGATTCCACTTTGCCATGAGATTTGATATTCCTTCTATAAAAGGAATAGTGGTACCTTCTAATCTTTTTAATACTGGTGTTGCAACAAACAGTGCTTCTACATGTTCTGTTAACAGTGGTTTATCAAAATCTTTAGGCTTAAGCAATGCTGATCCCATAGCTATATCATTCACAGGCGGAGTACCATCAAACAACATATATGTATGGCTACCACCACTGTTACATGTTAGTTTACCTTTAAAGAGCGTAGGATATTTTTGCTTGCTATAATTAAAAAATGTTTTGTATCTTTCCATAGCATCATTAAATGCATTGAGAATAGCCTTTTTCTTTGAACCTAATAGTGCAAGCGCTGAAGCTGAATGTACCTCATAGCCCATAAAACCAGAAAATTGTAAATATTGAGGATTATTGTATATAGTTGCCAGCATTTTATCTAACTGTTCTACAGTTGTTACACCACCTCTGTGCAATCCTACATCAATTTCAATATTGATTTTCATCCTGATGTTGTTTTGTTTTGCAAAGTTATAGTATTGGGTAAGCCTTGCAGGTGTATCAACAAGCCACTGTATTTGTTTTTCCGGGTCAAATTTTATGCCTGGCTTCAGTGAATTATAAAACTCCTTAACTGCATTTAATGGCATTGGCTTACCTAAAAGGATATCATAGTTCTTTGAATTATTGGCAAGGAAAGTGATATCAGGGCCGTGAAATACCATCACATATCGTGAGTTCATTTTTGTTAAGATATAATCAATCAGCCATGGACATGGGATTGATTTTACAGTTAATCTGAATTTTAATGATGGATGTAAATTCTTTTTAACTGTTGCAATGTTTTTATCAAGGCGGTCAAGGTCAACTAAAATAACTGGCCTGCCAGGTCCATTGTTTTTTAGCTCAGTATTCAAGTTAGCAAAATACGTAGAATATGGCTTTCCGTTATCACCGGGCTTTAGTGCAATAATTAAAACTATTGCACCTATTATTGTAGTAGCAATTATTATTTTCTTTTTCATGACGGCTGACCTCCTGTATTTTTATGTATGGTATATCCCTAAATAGATTAAGTCAAATTAATAAACATTTTTATCATAGCGTGCTTCCCAACGCCATCCTAGCTATTACCGTAAAGCAACCAAATGGGCTTAGTCTCTATTTCAAAGCTGCCTTTTGCAATTTATGTGGACAATATTTTCATTTTAACAGGTAGGCTTTAACCCCATCTTCATTCTGTCTCTTATACACATCTCC
>JAOAIH010000134.1 GCA_026414805.1 Spirochaetota bacterium
CACATGCACTACATAAAGTACATTTTGAAAAGTCAATCACAGCTTTTTTATCAACCATTTTTATTGCTTCAAATGGACAGACTATAACACACTTACTACAACCTATACATGTTGAAAGCACCTCTATAGATGCCATAAAAACCTCCTTAAAATACAAAAACAAAATAAGGTAAAAAAATTTTCATTTAATAAAGTTTTCTTGTTTCATAATATCTAAAATCTTAGAGGCAGCTTCAACAGAAGTAGTATTTATAAAAACAGTATTTGTTTCTTTTTTTGGAGGATATATTTTTGAAACCTGAGTTGGAGAACCTTTAAGTCCTATTTTTGATAAATCAGCATTTATATCATTAGCATTCATTACAACAAATTTTTTTGAAGTAGCATTAAAAATATCAACAAATGAAGGATAAGGAAGCTCAAAATCCTTTGGTTTAACCATCGTAACTACACAAGGTAAGTCGCACTCAACTATATCATAACCATCATCAATATGTCGCCTAGCTTCTAACTTTCTTCCTTTTACATTTATCTCATCACAAAATGATATAACAGGAATAGATAAATGAACACTTATACCAGGTCCAACTTGAGCAGTATCTCCATCTATAGCTTGCATACCACATATTACCAAATCTGGTTTTGCTATTTTTCTTATACCTAATGCTAAAGCATATGAAGTAGCCCAAGTATCAGAACCAGCAAAAGCCACATCAGACAACAGATAACCCGCATCACAACCAAGCGCTAAAGCAAGCTGGATGACAGATTTCGCTTGAGGTGGTCCCATAGATATGACATTTATAATAGAATGAGGATGATCTTTTTTAATTTTAAGTGCAACTGTTAAAGCAAAGTGATCGTAAGGATTTAAAATTGATGGAACACCTGTTCTAATTAATGTCCCTGTTTGAGGATTTATTTTAACTTCAGTACTATCTGGTACTTGTTTGATACATACAAATATATTCATTATCCCTCCAATTTATTTTGCTTTAAAAACTTCACAAAGTGATTTTGATATCATATCCATATCTTGAAGTATTCCATATTGTCTTTTTTCAATTTCAGAAATATTCACCTTATCAAAAATATTTATTGATTTATCAGAAGCAGATAAACAAATTGATGAACCTTCATTTGCTATCTGAAAAGCTGCTTTTTTTGCAAATACTCTTGCCATAGCTTTATATGTATTAATATCAAATTTAAAAGATTCAGAAAGTTTTTCAGATGCAACAGTTTTAGAAAAAATATAAGCATGTTCAGCTAAACTTATGAGTTTCCCAAGCACAAAAGTAATATATTGGTGTCTTGTAAGCCTATTTATTCTACACTCCTCTAAAACTGCACCTAAAGCCTTAAGTGCAAGAGATGTTTCATAAAGTCCACAATCATTATGTTTTTTAGAAAGTTCTTCACATTCTTTCGCTATATTTAAATAATACTCCCCCTTAGATTTTAAATAGTCCTGCCATCTTCCTCTATATATTGTCATCTCCATTATTTCATTTGTACCTTCATATATACACGTAATTTTTACATCTCTTTTTATTTTTTCAACAGGAAAATCTTTTGTATAACCATACCCCCCAAGAGCTTGAATTGCATCTTCAGCTGATTTATTTCCAGATTCAGTAGCAAAATATTTAGCAATAGCTCCTTCAGTTTGAAGACCATGCTCTCCATTATCAAGTCTGTTTGCAATATATTCAATATACGATCGTGCTGCTTCAAGATTTACAACATTAGGCACTATAAGTTTATGAGTATAACCCTGTTTTTCAGAGAGCGGACCACCAGCTTGAATTCTTTGTTGAGAATATCTTATTGCAGTCTCCATAGCTGCCCAACCACACCCAAGTCCAAAAGCAGCAACCATAAGTCTTGTATATCCAAAAACTGCTTGAGCTTGAAGTAAACCTTGTCCTTCAATACCTCCAATTAAATTATCAAAGGGAACATAAACTTCATCAAGAGAAAGTCCCGCTGTATTTGAAAGTCTTATACCATGTTTATCTTCATGATGAGCAGGAGTAAATCCTTCTGTATTTCTTTCAACTATAAACCAACTAGGTCCTCCTGGTGCCATAGCAAGTATAGTGTATAAATCTGCAATTCCACCATTTGAAATCCACTGCTTTATACCTGTAATTTTATAACCAATAACTTTACCATTTTTTACAACATGTTCAGCTCTTGTTTTTAAATTAACTAAATCACTTCCAGCATCAGGCTCTGTTGCACCATATGCAACCATTAATCTTTCTTTTGCAATTTTCTTTAACCATTTAGCTTTCTGTTCTTCCGTCCCTCCAACATTTAAAGGATCAATTCCTAAATATGTAGCAAAAACACTTGTTGCAATACCAAGATCTATTCTTGCAAGAAGCTCACATATTCTATATAAGTCATAAGTACCTCCACCTAATCCTCCATATTCTTTAGGTATTGCAATAAGATGAACTCCCAATATCTTTGGATCATACATTTCTCTAAGAATATCTATAGGACATTCATTTTTCGCATCTAATTCTCTTAAAAATTCATGACCTAATTTCCTTTTAGCATACTCCTTTAACGAATCAAGCATTAATCCTCTTGTAAC
>JAOAIH010000135.1 GCA_026414805.1 Spirochaetota bacterium
TTGCTGGGCAGATTGCCTACCTTGAGCAGCTAATTTCCGCACTTGAAGAGCATAAAAAGGATATTGCAGCATTCATTGAAGAACATAAAGTGTATGATGTGAAATGAGAAAAAGTATGGGTTATTAACAAAATTATGGCGATAGCTCCGGCAACCAGCATTTTGGCAGGAACTATCGCCCATAGAAATAAAAATATTACCCCATCTTCTTTATAAGAAATTCTGCTTCTTTTCGTACGATGACATTTTCATGAGCCAGCATCATTGTCACAAACCGTAATGCATCTTTTGTACCAATAGCAAATAGGGCATCCAGTATTTCTCTTTGAATATAGGGATCAGATGTAGAGTGAAATAGTCCTTTAAGCGGTTTAACTGCCTTTTTACTCTTTATTTTTCCCAATACTGTAATTGCAATACCCACAATATCTGGAAGGGGGTGATGCAGTGCGTGTATAAGTTTTTCTTCAAAGCTGTTAGTAGTATACTTTTGAATATCTGCACCACAAAATGGGCACAGGGGAGCATCACGGGAAATTTGTTTAAAACAATTAAAACAGAAATATACCATACCATGGCTAATCATGTTTTTAAAAGTAATGTCAAGCAGAAACTAATAATTATACATATAATAATATAAAACTGCTATGAAATCATTTTGTATAATTTTTTAGCATTAATGACATATAAATACATATAAATTTTTTATTGACAAATACAAATTAATATAAATATATTATAATATAATGTTTATACAAATTAGGAGATAATACTATGAAATCACCGTATGCTTCAAAACCCTGGTTAAAACATTATGATCCGGGTGTTCCTGCTACAATACAATACCATGAAACACCTTTGCATAAAATGTTAGAAAGAAGTGTAAATGAGTTTCCATATAATACGGCACTAATTTTTGAAGGCTACAGGGTAAGTTATACTGAACTTTTTGTCATGGTAAAAAAATTTGCTGCATTTCTGAATTCAATTGGTGTGAAAAAAGGTGATGTGGTAGCTATTCTGCTTCCTAATATGATTCAGACTGTTGTTGCTTATTATGCCACAATTAGTATTGGTGGTATTGTGGCAATGTGCAATCCCCTCTACAGTGACAGGGAGTTAGAATATCAGTTCAATGATTCAGGAGCAAAAGTGCTAGTGTGCCTTGATTTACTTGCAAACCGCATGATAAAGCTTAGATCTGTCACAGGCATACAGCATATCATTTATGCATCTATTGGTGACTATCTCCCATTTCCAAAAAATATACTGTTCCCGCTTGTTGCGCGCAAAAACGGCATGAAAGCAGATGTGTATCCTGCACCTGATGTGTATCATTTTAAATATTGTCTTAAGGTGTCAGAGCCTAATCCACCACAGGTTGAAATTAGCTTTGATGATGTTGTTGCGTATCAGTATACAGGAGGCACTACTGGTGTATCAAAAGGTGCAATCTTAACACACCGCAATTTAGGATGTATGGTGCAGATGTACGAGCAGTGGTTCAAGACCAATCGTGGTGAGGAGATTGCAATGGCTGCTCCGCCTATCTTTCATGTACTGGGAATGTCGGCTGCTATGAATCTTCCACTATATATGGGATGGACAATAGTCCTCATAGCAAAACCGCAACCCGAAAACTTGCTTAAAGCTATACGGCTGTACAGGCCAACTATGTCGCCACTGGTGCCAACCATGTATGTTGGGATGCTGCAACATCCTGATTTAAAGAAAACCGATATGACCTGCTTTAAGCTGTTAACCTCTGGTGGTGCATCGTTGCCTGTTGAGGTGTTGCAGGAGTTTAAAAAGCTTACAGGCGTTGAAATTAATGAAGGCTTTGGCATGACTGAAACATCTCCTCAGACGCATCTCAACCCATATAAAGGCAAGAAAAAACCAGGAAGTATTGGTATTCCATACCCTGATACTGAAGTAAAAATCGTTGATCTTGAAACGGGCACAAAGGAGGTACCGGTGGGCAAACCAGGTGAAATGCTCTTCCGTGGCCCTCAGGTAACAAAGGGGTATCTTAACAAACCTGAAGAAACAAAAAAGGCATTTACCAAAGATGGTTTTTTAAAATCTGGCGATATTGCATATATGGACAAGGATGGATACTTTTTTGTAGTAGACCGCAAAAAGGACCTTATCATATCGGGTGGGTATAATATCTATCCACGTGAAATTGAGGAGGTGCTCTATCAGAATGAAAAGATTGCAAAATGTGCTGTTATTGGCATCCCTGACCAAAAGCGTGGTGAGAACGTCAAGGCATATGTGGTGCTCAAGAGTGGGCATAATGCAACGCCTGAAGAATTACTTGAATTTTGTAAATCACGGCTTGCCAAATATAAATGGCCTGTAGAAATTGAGATTAGAAATAGCCTGCCTGAGTCAAATGTTGGCAAGATTCTTAAAAAGGAGCTGCG
>JAOAIH010000136.1 GCA_026414805.1 Spirochaetota bacterium
ATACACAGCTTTCATTGCGTATCTAATGGTATTGATAGCACAGATGAGAAATGTACTAATGGTGAGAGTAATGAGAGATTATGTATATCCATATTCACAAATGTTGATACATATAATAAATTGAACATATAAGCATATACATATTGATAAAATTCTTCAGTTTTCAGATTAAGGAATTAATGGTGATTTTATAATATATTTATTAGAATAATTATTCCACTAATGGCAGTTAGTAGTGTTAATGAAATAGTAATTGGACCAATGATATTCTCCGGAATGCCAATAATTGATAAAATTATAACCAAAATTACAACACCAAGAGAAGGCAAAAAACATAGTATACCTTTTAATAATTCTTTATTCGATTCTGAATATCTTGGTAAATTATTTTCTTTATGAATTTTTTCGAGATATTTTCGCAATGGAATAATCGCATAACTAAGAAAATTATATAAAAGCATTATAATTGGAAATAACAAAAATAATAATGGTAATAAAAGCCATCCTAAACTTTTTGGAAGATTGTAAGTTTTTTCTAAAAATATAAGAAAGTAGCTCATCAACAAAACAGAAGATATCATTAAAAATATTATACTCCCAAGTTTAATAATTATATATAGATTTGGAAGATTTCTATATTTAACTATTCTGTTGTTTATTTCTTTCATGTTTAAATACTTATATGATGAAAAAATAATATTTTCAAGAAAAAAACAATTTCGGAAAAATATAAACGGCATGTCGTACAACGTATGCGGATGAAAGAAGTTTGCTAAACCAAGTGTAGCAAATTTGGACGGAGAAACCTGTAAGTTTTCGTATTCCTTTATCCGCTGTTATATTCCCCGAAAGGCTGAAATTTAGTACAACGTCCCTAAGGGAAAATTGTGAACCAGAAGGCCACTTTTTTGTTATAAAGGCTATACTCCTTTAAATTCTTTAAGTTTGAAATCTACCTGATATAAGAAAACTTCAACATTTTGAACAACTTCTAAGGCATATTCTAATTTTTTATCAAACTCGGCAGCTATAATTATTCCTTTAACATTTGGATTATTTTTATTTTTCTTTATCCAACCCATATATCTAGCTATCTGGCCTACAGTATCATCGCTTGTTTGATTTTTCTTTAATTCGATAACAACATAATCTCCTGTGTTTTTATCTTTAGCTAAAATATCAATGGGACCAATTTCTGTTCTAAATTGCTGGCTTACTAATTCACCATCTTCAATAATTAAATCAAATCTTTTGCCAAGTTCTGTTATGTTCCAGTTATGAATAATAAAATCTTCTAATTGTTTTTCCATATAAAATAGGCCTTGGTTTAAAACAGAATCTTCTTTTCTTATCTCAATAGAAACTATTTTTTTGTAATAGTTTAAAATATTTTTTAGGTCAGTCTCAATATCTTGTTCTGAAACTAATTGGTTTTCTTTTGATACGTTTGATAGATATTGATATTCAACTTTATCGTTTTTAATTATAATGTTGTATGCTTTGAACACTAAAGAATCGCCATATCTTGGAACATCTTTGTCAAAAAACGCTTTGATAGTTAAAGATGAATTCATTATTTCGTCAGGCCATGTTTTATCAAATTCATAAGTTTCACTTATACCATATGCTAAAACAAGAACATTTAGTTCTTTATAATAAAAATAAACCGGATAAAACCCTTTGCTAACTTGCATTTCAGGAGCAGTAAAAGCTATCCATGGAACTCTGGCTGGCATACCCATTCCAAAAGAGACCCTCATTCTTAAATCATCATACTCTCTTGGAAATTCTGAAGTTCTTAGATCTGCTGTTTGAGCCTGTAATAAAAATGTGTCTAATATTTTTTTCCAAGTATTCATATTAATTATACCTACTTTATTAAAGTTTTCGTTTTTACGCGCATTTAATTAACTGTTTTTTTGATTGAATATAACGTTTGTGCATGAGACGTTGCTGAGCTGAAGGCCAAGCAATGTGGGTGAGCGCAATCCATAGATTCACCGTAGGTGAATCTCAAGCGCGCGAACCCCGAGGAGCCCGCAGGGCAATTTGAGTGAAGCGACTGAAGGGAGCGAAACCGCATAGCCGCTGTTAGCTGATGTGGCTAGCATATTTTCCTAGTTATTTTTCATGTTTGCCATGGGGGCTATATGAACATCCACCATAACTTGATGATCCACAAAAGATGCATTTTCCTGCCAAAAATTTCCTCCTATTTGTTTTGTAATTTATTATTTTTGCCAGCCATTTCCGCTAACGCCCAGCTTACACGACGTTGGCCGTTAGGCCAATGTGCCGACGCCACCTATTGTGGCGAGGCCAAGGAGCGA
>JAOAIH010000137.1 GCA_026414805.1 Spirochaetota bacterium
ACCACTTCCTTTTTCTATTCTTATTGCACCAAATCTGCTAATAACTGACTTATAGTAGGAGTTGCCATCACTAAGACATACATCACCAGTAAATATTGCAAATCCCCTTGGATCAAAGGCAGAACCTGACCCTGCTATTGAAACAAAATCATGTTCTATATTCAAAGTATTTAAGTCCGTACCTGTACAAATTCCTGTTCTGTTTGTTCCCATATTTACTACTCTTAATCTCTTGTTCGTAGTATCAACGCATAATCCCACGTTTATACTTCTTTCAATTGCTGTCATTTTCGCCCATCTTACAAGATTTTCCATTGAAGAAGTATATTCAATATATTTGTAAGTTCTATAAAACTTGGTTATTGAAGGAATAGCCACAGCTGAAAGTATAGTAATTAAAGCAATTACTACCATTAGTTCAACAAATGAAAATCCTTTGTTTTGTTTTATTTTTTTCATTTCTAACTTAAATGTATCACATCTTTAAATTTTTTGCAATTGTTTTTTATGTTTAAAAAATCGTCGGTTTCTAAAATTTTTACATACTTAACTAATATTACAGATACCATAATTTAGTAAATAGTTACTTTTGTATTGGTTAGATAATCCCTCTTATTACCTGCACCGCATTGAGGTTCATTTAAAAGTGGAGTGCCTCAAAAGGCAGTTCTCAAATTGTTGAATAAATTATCCAGTACTCTCTTTTGAAATTGAATTGTTCCATTGCCTGTATTGTTTATGGTTGCATTAGATGATGCATTTACTATCATTCCCTGCAGTTCAACCGCACCTGTTATACTTATAGTGGTTGCATAAGTGTAGATAAAACCATTAAATGTAAAATTACGAGGATTATTACTCACATTATAATCATTTATCGGTGTGTTGTCTCTCCAAAGGGTATAGCAATTTCTATTTGACGAAGAATCAAGACGACAACTTATCAATTGTGCAGTTGAACTACTTGCATCCCTTACAAATCCAAAACCATATAAATTCCCATAAAATATCACATCAGAACAATCATTTGTGGTAGTTATTGTCATACTTTTTGGATGGTCTGGACAAATATTACAATTACTTCTATGTGTTTTAGCAATGACTCCAACTCCCCATCTGTCAAAATATCTTGCTATAAGCTCAATTGATGGAGTTTTAGTTTCAATAGGGTCTGAAGCACTTTTTACATTTGTAAAAACTCTTAAAGAACCAGTATATGTTACTGCAACAGCGCCTAAAACAATTGCTAAAATTGCAATAACAACTAAAAGCTCAGTTAAAGAAAGTCCCTTATTATTTAGCTTTTTTACCATATATCTTAACTCTATCAAATTATTAAACTTTTCTCAACTGTCTGCATCTTCATTCTTAACTAACCCTACCAGTAATTTAGCATTTTTCCATCTTTCATTCATAACCCCTATCTCTTGTCATTCCGAACGAAGTGAGGAATCTCCTTTTCCATACTTAATAAAAACTCGTCTTTAAAACTGATAAAATCAAGCTTTCCATAATCCCAAAATCCATAGAGAGAAAAACACAATATACATGGCTATCCCTATTCTTAAAAATCTTTTGTTCACAGGTTTTGTGATCCCCTTTAAAATCATAAAAATAACAGAACCAATCCAACCTAATAGAGAAAAAATGGTCAAAGCTGACCAAGGCAAGGAAGGTGAATTGTCATAATTTAAAATTGCCATTTGCTCATTGTAAAGTCTATCATAATCAGAAACATTAAGATTATTATATTTCCATGCAATCTTTTCCCTTGCCCGCAAATCTGCAATCTTTGGTTTTATCCTTTCTATCACTTCGCTGTATGGCTGATAAAAGCTTTTTATTTGAATTAGGCTACTACGAAGAGTTTCATAACAGTAAAGTTTTTCATCATTTTCATTGAATTTTTCGCACATAGTTAAAAGTTCATTAATTGCTCTTTTTGTATAAGGACTAAGAGGAAAATGATTGAGAATAACCCTTTCTAATGCTTTAACTTTTTCTATATCTTTGCTGGCAAAAGCCTCATTGCTATGCTTATATTGATAAAAAGCAAGCCTAATAGATAAAACTATAAAAATTACAATTAGAACTATTAAACTTATAAAAATAACTTTACGGTAAGAGAAATGCCTTTCTTCTGTCATTGTATTTACCTATTCTTTCATAAATATCCATAAGATTTTCATTTTCTTTACCAATTAATATATTTACTCTATATGGTTCATGAGTATTGCCATATCTAATGGTTGTATCAAGTTTATAAG
>JAOAIH010000138.1 GCA_026414805.1 Spirochaetota bacterium
CTATTGCCACAGTGCACGTATCATGCAGAGATTTATACTCATGAACTAGCGTACTTCTTTTTCTTATGACTTAAAATTATTTTTTTTATGCAAATGATTTACCAACAAATACAATTATTTACTTAAAAATGTTTTATTCCTCATCAATCCGTCTTGCTTTTATTTCACTTATACCTGTATCTTTATACTTTGTTCCTGGATATATTTCCTTAATAATAAGCTTACCTATACATAAAAAACTACTAACTGGACCATGTAGTGGTTTTTGTTTAGGTTTAAATCTTATTCTAAATCGTTGAGGTTCAAAAATATCTTTCAACTCAATTTCAAATGTAGAATTTAATATCGGCACTTGCTCAGATACTACCCAGGGATCTATTTGTCTTATTGATACTTCCGATTCATAAACTTCTAATGTAGCCTTTTTAATTCTGTTATTCATTTTAAACAACTTTTCATTTTTAGCCACACCATTTACAATGATTATGTCAACTATGATAAATTTATTATTATCAAAATCACCATAACTTGGTATAGAACCAAAATTTAAATTAAACATTATATATTCTCCAATTCCATCTCCTTCAATTCCTTCTACCCATGCAGTGTCTTTATTGCCATCTATTGCTTTTTTTGCACTATAAAAATCTTTTGGTAATCCTTTTTCTACCAATTCTGAACTTGCTATTGGTTCATCTGTATATACTATATGATCAAAAATCTCCCTTATATCCTTTTGCTTGCCACTAGTTATAGAAATACTCAATGTTGCCACCATTAATGTTATACATGCGATAATTGTCCTAATATCCATTTTTTATCCTCCTTTACTATCTCATTTTTTTTAAGATCTATACTATCGTATATACGCAAACCACTTTTTACCTATACTATATTTTCCATATTTATAATGCACAAACTCACCATTTGTGTCTTTATATCCTGTGTTTGCATTACCATACGGATCATGAACTATCCATCCATTACTATCATATCCTACAATTGTTACTATATGTCCATTAGGGAAATCCCCACTTACTATAACAGGTTTGTTCTGATCAATGAGTTTTTTTACTTCCTTTTCAAAATCATATTTATTTGCATCTTTAATTTCTACTATATAATTAGTGTTATAGTTTTCATTTATATAATCAAATATTGTTCTGTATACTATACCTGTATTATACCATAATTTTTTACCTCCTACATTCTTTATTTTAGCAATCTCATACAACCTATCTTCATACTGCTTTGTCCCATTCTTCACATCAATCCCTTTATGATCCATTACCATTGCTAATGATGTCAAATTACACATATTATTCCCATTTACAATTCCATCTTTAGTTTCATTGTCCCGCTGACTGTAATACTTAACTCCTTTTATTACTTTCTCATCTTTTACTAATCCTATCATACATAAAATTGAATTAATTAAGGGTTCTATCCCTGCTTTATTAATAATGACAACTTCATCGTTTTTCTTCTTATCTGTTAATTCTATTTTCTTTTTCTCCTCTATTGCCAACCGTCTTTTTGCTATCTCTTCCTCCAACTGTGTGGTATCACACCCTGCCTGTTTCAAAGCCCATATTTTTGCATCGGTTACCTCCTTGCTGTCTTTATAAAAATCTTGTAGTATTTCCTTTACCTTTTGCTTCCCAAATTCCTCTACTGCTTTTGATGTTTCTTCTAATTTTATTATCTTGTTGATAAGGATCTCCTGATCCGTCTTTAAGCCTTCCCCCTGTACCCAGTTTATTATCCGCTGGCCTATTGTGCCTACTACCTCTCCTATTGTCAATATCCCTTTGTCTAGCAACTCATATATCCCATCTACTGCACTGCCAAGTATACTGCCTGCCTTTCGCAATCCTAACCATGCAAGTCCAAGCAGTATCTCCTTCTTCTCCATTTCCTCCATAGCCTTACGAGCACTTTGGGCTTGCTTTTGTCCTATATCCTTTAAATACCCGCTTACCTTTGCTTGCGCATAGTCTATCAGCGTGTACTGGGTCTTTGCCCAGTTTTGCTCTACCATCATATCCCCAAACGACTTGCCTTTACCCTTTCCGTACCACATTCCGCTTGCTGCAAGCAGCATATTCTCAAGTGTGCTTTCCACAAAGCGTTGCACCACCAGTGTGGTATTT
>JAOAIH010000139.1 GCA_026414805.1 Spirochaetota bacterium
CTTTAAACTATAAAAAAGCAGCAATTTAACCTGCATAATAAGTGGCAGTTAGCCAATTTCATCAAGGAAAATGGTCCCACCTTGGGCAAGTGCTATTTTACCGGGTTTATCTTTCTTTGCATCGGTAAAGACACCTGCTTTATTTAATTACTATGTTTTTACCCGTTTGTATTGTTTCACGTAATGCACAGGAAAGTTCACAAATAGTTGCGTGAAAAATTTCAAAACATAGCTTTCCTAGTGCTTCATCTTTGCTTTGCAGCCCTAAAATTTTGCAGACAGCATTATTTAGTGAAGTGATACAAAAATCAAGGTCAATAGTGAATACATCAGCAATGCTGTCTAAAATAATGTTTGCAACGCAATCTGAGTTCATTATTCTATATTTTCAGAGTCAGTGTGTATGTTGGTATCTTCACCTGTGCTTTTGTCATTATTAATGCCTGAATCATTTTCATATTCATTATAGTCATCCTTATCAATGGTGTCATTATTATTTTTATCTTCATTAAGTTTTTCAGTTTCATCTTTTTTCTGTTGCTCTTCACGGTATTTTTTTTCTTCCTGTTCTCTTTTTTTACGTAATTCTGTAAGATAGTTACTGATTTCAGAATCGTTGATGTTATTGGTAAATGATACGATCACAGCTGATTCATTCATAAACATGAGATTCATCGGGATATCAATGCAATAGACATTACCCATCTGATAGATAGAAAGATTAAATTTTTCGATTTGCTTTCGATTTACAATTATCAATGCTTTATTTGGAGTTATATTACCAAATGCTAATCGATATTTTGCAGCAGCTAACATAGTTTCAGCAATTTCCTTTGTATCAAATAAATCATTATTTGAAGGCTGTTTAAGTTCGGAAGTTCCCAGTGAGAAAAAAATATATTGTCCGTTTTTATCCTTGTATGGTAAAAATGGTGATGAAAGGGTAGATTCTAATTTGGAAGGTAGTTGTTTTGCTTTAAAAACAAATTCATATGTGCCAGCAAGATCATCTTCAATATAACGAGATGATAGCAATGTAATGTTAGTAGTAACAATTTTGTTCTTAAATTCATCTTCGTTAATCACTGTAGATTTCTTTTTTTCCTTCAAAAATGGGGATGTTGCTCTTACTGTTATAATGAGGCTTTTGTCTTTCTGTTGTTCTATATATTGAACGATAGTAAAATCAAAACATCCCAAAACAAATAATAGAGCTGAAAGTAGTAAAATAATTTTGCGGTGTATCATATTTAAACCTTTATGAGTAACGGTTTAAGGTTGCATTATGATTAACTATAATTTGTTATATTGCACTGTTGATAAACATTATACAATATTAGGATTTGTAAAAATATATAAAGCATTTTTGAAATATAATATTTTGTGGATACATTGTCAAAGATAATTTATACTATACAAGAAGATTATAATTGTTAACATGTTTCTCCATATTGTACTTTATCTTGATTACGAAAAAAAGTGTTGACCAAAGTATAAATAATTTGTATTATATTATATGTTAACAATAAACAATTTATATATTAATTAGCAGAAAAAATAAAAAGTCAATCTGCTTAAAGTTAGTAAGTTTTCAAAGCACTTATGCAATAGCTAATAGGTTAAAAATATTTACTATCAAGGAGGTTTGCCATGATGAGGTACCCTTTACTTCTTACCAATTTTATGGAAAGGGCTGCTAAATATTTTCCAAAAAAAGAAATTGTATCAGTATATACTGACCAGAAATTTGTCTATAATTACGGTCAATGGTATAAACGATGCTGCCAGCTTGCCCATGCTCTTCAATCCCTTAAAATTAAAAAAGGCGACCGTGTTGCATCCTTTGCATTGAATAACCATAGACATCTTGAATTGTATTTTGGTGTGCCATGTATGGGGGCAGTACTTCACACGCTTAATGTACG
>JAOAIH010000140.1 GCA_026414805.1 Spirochaetota bacterium
CGGGTAATTATAATACAGGAATCAGGCATGTTTTTGATATAAGGGATTTTGAATGCAGCGGTACCATCAGCAAAACCCATAAAAGTAATTTTCAAATCGCCACTTGCAGTACGCAGAAATACATCATTATTATAAAAAAATAATGAAAAGATTCTGGGAAATTGTACTTTATCGGTGATTGTACGGATCTGTTCTGCCATCAGTGTACCTTTTTATCCAACTTTTCACAATTTTAGTACTACTGGACTGTTTTTCAATAATTTTTTTCTAACAAAAAATCCACACTTTGAATATACTTTATTTTCAATCAAGAAAAAAACTCATGAATCTAATTTTTTTCTTCTCATTGTTTTACTTTGTACCATCCCTCACTATTTTTTGAATTTGTCATTTCATTTGAATTTCCGCATCAATATATAAACTAATGTCAGGAGTGCTATACCAAAAGTCTACTTGTAACCTATTTTCATCATCCCTAGCTTATTGAATAATAAATATATGCATGTGTAGCTAAAATTGTATTTTACATAAAATCTACTATCTGACTAAATAAAAGTCAAATGTGCATTTTAATAATTAAAAACATGTACATTGATAAAAAAGATTAAATGTATGAAAAGTTACTTAAAAGCAGCATATATATTTTCAATTCTTCCACAACACATTAAAAGCCGCTTTCTAACTTCGCTTACACTTACACAACGAAGATTACTTGAAAAAGGCTTAAATGAAATTACAACATTATCACTACAGCAACAGATAGCTATACTCACTGAATTCATTAATTCTTGTGCAAAAGTATTACAACATCAAAAACACCTGCTAGATATAAGTATCATTATATCTTTTATCATTTTCTGTATCATTGTTCTTATATCTACAATAGTTTCCCATGGATGGGTTGCCATCCTGCAAACATTTCTATATATCATACAATTCGGAGGACTTCATGCACTGTGTACTCCCTTTATAATTGTACATACTCAAAGGGTTATGCACAAGCAAATTCTAGAGCTCGTAAAACCTTCTCATAGTATCTATGACCTTATCATGGGATTAGCTGCAGCAACTGCTATAAGAATAATATTTGCAATAACAATTCCACAGGATACTATAGCTTCTTCAAATATATCCTTCATTGCATTAATTTTTGCCATCACAGCGGTGCCGCTTTCCGAAGAACTTTTTTTCAGAGGTGTGCTATTTTTGCATGGAGGATCCCATTATGGATATATTCCATCGTGGTTTTTTGCTTCATTTATTTTTGCAAGTATACACCTGCCCCATACACCCCTTGAGTTTATGGTATATTTTGTGTGTAGCAGCATTTTATGTTTTATAGCTTATAAATTTTCGCTTTTTGCTAGCATCATTGCACACATGCTATCTAACACTATATTGTTTGTAATGTAATTGGTTCTTTAGGTAGTTGCAATTAACCGATAGTAGCTTCAGTAATACCCATGGCTATTACATAGTGGCAATTGCTAAATCTTTTAAGCTCATAAATATAATAACACCAATGGTATTTCCTTATGATATTTTATTTGCTGCCAAATAAAGAGAATAAACCGTAATTTGGATTTTAAAAAAATGCCACGGTTAGACTGGATTCTATATACTATTCATAAATGATAATTATACAGCAGGGAGATATAAGCTGATGGTGGTCCCTTTACCTTTAGCTGATTCAACATGGATAAAACCACCAGCGTTGGTAATAGTTGAATACACTATAGAAAGTCCCATTCCGGTGCCTATAGATTTATCTTTTGTGGTAAAAAATGGTTCAAATATTCGCTGCTGTATATCATAGTCCATGCCAACACCATCATCTGTAATAGAAATGATGGCATATTCA
>JAOAIH010000141.1 GCA_026414805.1 Spirochaetota bacterium
GATCAAGAAACTGTTTAACCATTTTATTGTTGGGATTTATTTCTAAAACTTTTTCCCATATTGCTTTCGCTTTATCTTTCTGATCCATAAGGAAAAACGCACTTCCCATAATTTCAAGAGCAGTTTCGTTATTAGGTTCCAGATCTAAAATATCTTGAGCACGTCTTAGAGCTACATCATACTTTCCTTCATATATCGCTTGTCTAGCATCATAAATTTTCTGATCAACGAGAGTAAATATTTCAGGTCCCTCTGGTCTTCTAGTAAGCTCACTTACTCCAGCTTCCCTTTCAACCATATTAAGCAATGATAAAAGTTTTTCATCTTTAGGTCTTTTGTTATAAGCATATCTAAGCACATTGACAGCACTTCTCAAATCTTTTCCATCAACATAAGCAACAATTCCTCTTCTAATTAAAGTCTCAACCTCATCAGTTCCAGTTGCATTTGGAACGTAAGTTACAGCTGCATTAAGTCTATCAAGCATCCTTCTAACCTCATCATTTCCAGGATCTGCATCAAGAGCAACTTTAAGTCTCTCAACTGCTTTTGAAAAATGTCCTGCTTTAAAATAATTAAATGCTTGTCTTACTATTGCTCTTATCTCTCCTTCATGAATTGCTTTTTTGGATTCTCCAAACCTAAGCCCAACAGAAAATTTAGTAGTATTTCCAAGAGAATGTATTCCCTGAGCAACATCAAGATTAAAACCTTTATACTTAAGACCAATACCAAAACTTGCTTCCTGAATTTGTGGTGTAGCCATAATACCGAATCTGAAACTCGCCCAATATAAAGGCCAATACTCTCCACCAAATCTTATATTTTGTCCTCCATTTTGAACTTTTGTTAAATCAAGATCAAAAATAAGACTACCTTTAAAAAGCGAAAAAGACTGTCCAATTTTGAAAACCAAAGGAAACTCATCATCTGTATCTCCACTTTTTTTGGAAAAAATATTTTGTACACCACATGCAAATTTATATACTTTTGAAACACTATAAAGCATAGCCAGATCAATAGTATTAAAAGAATCCTTTGAAGTATCAACAACTCTTGCAATATTTTTTATTGAAACTCCAAAAGCTAATTTTCTGGAAACATTTCTACCCCAACTAAATCCAATTGCTTGTTCACCAACACTAAAACTACCAAGTGAAATAAGATCTTTAATTTCGTTTGTATCAGGATCAACTTTTATTGAAACCTTTTCAAAACCATCTGACTTCATTTGATTTACAAAAAATCCAAATGTACCACGGGATACAGTCGGATGAACATAACCTATAAAATTAAGTGTTGTTTGTTCAAACATTTGAGCTTGCATAAATGAAAATTCTTTTCTTTCAAGAGCTGAAAGAGCTGCTGGATTCCAATAAGCTGCTGTAGCATCATCACTTATTGCATAAAATGCTCCTCCCATACCTAAAGCTCTAGCTCCAACTCCATAAGAAAGAAATTGCCCTGGCTGTCCACCACTTTGAGAAAAAATTTTATTTGATAATAAAATTAAAAAAACCGTTATATGAAAAGCCTTTATTATGGCTTTATATAACGGTATACTATTTATAAATATAACTTTCATAGTTTCGGCAGCCTAACCCCCTGGTAAATACCAGGGTCTTTTTGGCTTTGCGCCCCCGTCTTACGACGGGTTTGCTATTATCGTACTATATTTCAATTACAACCTTATTAAAAAAGCCTTACAAAGTTGTTACATTTATATTATAGCAGAAG
>JAOAIH010000142.1 GCA_026414805.1 Spirochaetota bacterium
GGTGTATTAAAATCAGGTTCTCCCAAACTTAAATTAATAACTTCTATTCCTTGCTGACTTAATTCTCTGCTCCTTCTTGACATGCCAATCGTAAGGGGTTCTTCAATAGACAAAACCTTATCCGATAAAAACTTATCCATTTATTTTTTTAGCGGTAAATTAAAGGAAATTTTTTCATCTGTTGTTTTACAAATCAAATTTATACCTCCAAAAGTTTTTTATTTGCCTTGCAGACAAAAATTTTTTTTTATTGCTGACTATTAATAACCATTATCTTGCTGACTGCTTTTTGCTGTCCATCTGATGTGGTGGCGTAAACAATGTATATTCCTTCTGTTACTCTTTTATTAAACAAACTTTGCAAATTCCAGGTAATCATGCCTCCATTCGATTTGCCTTCCCAAACAAGATGACCCGCAAGGTCTGTAATTTTTGCAATGCTTCCATCAATTAGCCCTTTTATGTAAACATTTTCATTTGAATATTTTACAGGATTGGGAAAAACATGAACGGTGGAATAATCTTCAAAGCCACCAATCACATCGGTGCGATACGATTGAATACCCTTATCTGTAGCAACAATAATATCTCCTGTTTTATCATCATAGGCAATGTCAATAATGTTATTGGAAAGTAAAGGGCTATTATCATTTGTAAAATGAAAAATTTGAGTTTGACCATCTGAAGAAAAACAGAACAAACCCGACGCTTCTGTGCCTATCCATTTTCTATTGGCACTATCTACAGCAATAGCTGTAACTTTTTCTGTAACCAGTAAAAGCTGTGTTTGACCGTCTTGTGTTATGTATATTTGCTGAGCATCATAATTACCACCATTAAATATGTTTTCCGGATTGTAAATAACTGCCACACCTTGTGATGTACCCAACCAGATATATCCATTTTTATCTTCTGCTATAGACCATACATAATCGGACGGTAATCCGCCATTCCCTTTAGTGCTTGTTAAATATTTGGTATTACTGGAATTCATTGGAGATAGGTTGTTATTTTTATATATAATTATTCCATTGCCCCTTGGTAATAAACTCCATACCTGATTATTTCTGTCATATAAAATGCGTGAAGTAAAAATAGCGTTGTATCCCGGCATACTTAAATTAATAACTTGTCCATTTGGCTTAAGCACACTGAATGGATATGGTGTAATAGGATGATTAACCCATATATTTCCTGATGGGTCCATAGTAATACCACTTAAAAGATGCCAGTTCAAGCCAACAGCCGCAGCATTTACCAGTCCTGTATTAGATTGATTGCTGACTTTGAACAATTGATTATTTTTATATTCAACAATGCCGTTTATCCAACTAACTGCATAAATATGGCTATCGTCTTTCGGATCAATGATGGCATCTGTAAGATCTACAATAGTATCATGGTTGTAATCTCTTAAATAGTTCCACTTTTCTCCATCAAAAAAATACAATCCTTCTAAATAAAAATTAGGAGTGCCTGTTTCATCTATAAGAGAAGGTGCTACTACAATTTTTCCGTTATATGCTTTTACTCTACTAACTAATTTTCCTTTTGTTCCATCTATAACTATAGGAATAGCATCCCATTCATACTTTAAGAAACCGTGCAAATTATCTGCAATAAAGCATTGAACAGGATTGGTAGGAGGAATTCCCGTATAGTAATTCATTACAATATCCATAATCTGTTGGTTTCCTATACTGTAATTACCTATGGCTACTACTTGATTGTTGT
>JAOAIH010000143.1 GCA_026414805.1 Spirochaetota bacterium
GCTTCTTAAAGACCCTAACTTTTCTATTAAACAGATAGTCCAAAGTTGTGGGTTTTATGATGAACATTATTTTAATAAGCTTTTTAAGAAAGAATTTAAAATCTCACCTGGTAAGTTTAGAAAAAAATTAATTAAATAAATGAGGTAACTGTATGAAATTAGAAGCAAAAGAAAAAACATATAGCACAAGCTATGGTACAAAAGCTAAAACGTATTCGTATAAAAATTCACAAAAACTATTTCAGCGAGCTCTTAAAGTTATACCATGTGGTATACCAGGACATTTTAGCCCGGCGCCACTAGTTCCACCCACAATGTATCCATTTTATGCTGAAAGGGCAAAAGGTTCTCGTTTTTGGGATGTTGATGGCAATGAATTTATAGATTACATGTGCGCGTATGGCCCTATGGTTTTAGGATACAATCATCCAAAGGTTGATGCTGCTGCTGCGGAACAGCGTAAAAAGGGTGATTGTATGATGGGACCTTCAAAGATTATGATAGAGCTTGCTGAATATCTTACAGATACTATACAGGGCGCTGATTGGGCTTTCTTTGCTAAGAATGGCGGTGATGTTACTAATTTGTCTATTATGATAGCTCGTGCTGCAACGGGAAGAAAAAAGATTGTTATGGTAAAAGGTGGATACCATGGTGTTGCGCAATGGATGCAGGGGTATGGTCACTATGGTGTAATTGAAGAAGATATTGCCAACATTATTGCTATAGAGTGGAATAATATATCACAATTTGAGGAAGCAATTGCTGCTAATCCCAACGGGATAGCAGGTTTTATTGCTTCACCTTATCATCATCCCAACTTTGCCGATAGTGAATTCCCTGCTCCTGGTTACTGGCAGCGTATACGAGATCTTTGCACTAAACATGGTATTGTTCTTATTATTGATGATGTCCGATGCGGATTCAGATTGGATATGAAAGGGTCGGCGGCATATTTTGGTTTCACTCCGGATTTAGCCTGCTATTGCAAGGCGATAGCAAATGGATATCCAATCTCAGCTCTGGTAGGTGTTGAGGCATTGAAAACTATTGCTGCAAAAGTTTTTTATACTGGCAGTTACTGGTATCAGTCAGTGCCTATGGCGGCGGCGCTTGCAACGTTAAAGGAGCTGCAACGAATTAATGGCCCTGCATTGATGAATAGAATTGGTAAAAAGCTATTCGATGGAATGGTTAAAATCTGTGCTAATTATGGATATGAGTTAAAGGTAACTGGAGCCTATTCAATGCCGTATGTACGCATCACAAATGATCCAAGTAATATGTTGCATCAGGAATGGTGTGCCGAGTGTACAGCACGAGGTGCTTATTTTACATCACATCATAACTGGTTTGTGTCAACTGCTCATACAGAAAAAGATATTCAGAAGACCTGGAATATCGTTGATGATGTATGCAAGCTATTAAAGAAGAAGTATGGCGATAAATATTAATATGCTTGCAATTAGTTGCACAAAAGTACACTATTTAGTAACTATCGCTTAATATTTTAGAATGAAATATTACTCAGACTAAGGAGGAATGATAAAAAAGTCAAAATAGTTGCGGTGGAACGAGGATCTGTTCAACTATGATAATGAACAGGCAGG
>JAOAIH010000144.1 GCA_026414805.1 Spirochaetota bacterium
AACAATAGTGCAAATATCTTCTCAACTGGATACTTCTTTATATACTGATTGTAGTTATTTTTTGTTGCAATTGTGTTAACTTCTTTCATTATAGTAATCATATCGTTGCTAATTTCATTTTGCAGCCTCCTTATAGTTGTTTTATTAATATGTCATTCTATAAGGAGGCTTTTTTAATTAATAATATTTTTTTGTTTAGGTATAGTTAGTGATTAAAAAAAGAATGGGGCACAGGGCAAGCATATCCATAATACAGAAGTGATGGCAGATATTGTAGAAAAGGGTAGCGGTACCGATGCTATGGAGTGAGGCTACACCAGTGTTGTGCCCACATAGGGATATCTGTTTCGCAGTGGTATAGGATAGCAAAAGGTAAATACCAGGAGCTATCGCCGAAGGCAAAAAGGAAAATGACGACACATCGATATGCATTGACACTGGAGGAAAAGGAAGCGATAGTCGAGAATGCAATTGATCATCCGCAGTATTATCATCGTGAGTTGGCATACCGGATGGTAAATGAAAACATTGTATAGAAAAGTCCATAGAGTGTATACAGGATATTGAAGAAACATGGACTAATAACAGCAAAAGCCACGGTTGCAGACGGATAATAGGGGCAGTTTTGTGGGAGCAGGTAAATTTATTTTTTATAAAAAAGCGTTTGCGGTTAGCTATAATCACAGAAATAATATCAAACATGTGTTGATAAAAAAGTTGGTTACTAAATAACTAAATATATATTCATTTGGAACAATAAAGTTGGCTGGATAAATGTAATTTATTAGCAAATTTTTAAACTATACTGGTTTATAGAATTAAAAAGATAGCAATTTAACGTTTTGTATAACCTAAGAAAGATTATTAAATGTATTTGTAAATGAAGGTTATCCTCTAAAAAGTGAGATAATATACCTCATAAGATTAAAGCTATCCATTGGCAGCGGGTCAATGGATTCAAATAGTCCTGAACATATAACTATGATCTGTGCTATCCGTGCATGAAATTCGGCATCAAAATCTGTTTTTCTGCGCTGGGGGACATCTTCACGTGCTTCATTAATTATGGCTTTATACATTTCAATGTGGCGTCGTATAAATTCTTTAAGTCGTACCATAATTTTTTCATCTTCGTATGCATATAGCACAAGGTTAATAAATATCTTTGCTGTCCCAGGATCTAGGAAAAACCGTTCAACACCATACATTGCAGAAATACTGGCTTTTGCTTTAGAGTGAAGGTTGCCTTTTAGCACATTCCTATGATCATTAATGATTTCGTTGAAAAGGTATTCCATAAATTCAATGTACATTTCTTCTTTAGTAGGGAAGTAATGCAATAATCCGCCTTTTGAAAACCCTGCTTCATCAGCAACACTCTGAACAGTTATTCGTGAATATACATCATTTTGCAATAGGCGTTTCAATGCTTCAAGGATTATAGTTTTCTTTTTTTGTATCTTTTCTTGTTTGTCCATACCCTGCATACTATATCATAAAATTATGAT
>JAOAIH010000145.1 GCA_026414805.1 Spirochaetota bacterium
GTTAAATATAAGGTGCTGTTGGGTGTAAGTTCTGTTTCTTGTTGACTAAAGGGCAGGGCATCTTTTACTAAAGAATCCAACTTATTTTTCTGTTAAAAGATATCATTAAATATAACAATAAAAATTATTACGCTATCAGCCCCTTTTGACCCACATAAAATTCTTGCACTTCAATTCAATAATCTTATTTTACCTTAATTCCACACATACATTTTTATCTTCATTGAAAAAATCTATCGCTTTAAAGCCACCTTCACGTCCTACTCCTGATGCTTTCATTCCTCCAAAAGGCGTTCTTAAGTCCCTGTTAAGCCATGTGTTTATCCATATAATACCGCTTTCTAACCGATGAGCCACTCTGTGAGCACGATTTAAATTTTCTGTCCAAATAGTTGCAGAAAGACCATACTCCACACTATTAGCCATTTTAATCACTTCTTCTTCTGTATCAAACGGAGTAATAGTTACAACCGGTCCAAATATTTCTTCCTGATTGGTACGACAGGTATAAGACAGCCCTTCAATGATGGTTGGAGCAATATAATATCCTTTAGTATAAGGTTCTTCCAAAATTACTCTTTCACCACCACACAATATAGTTCCTCCTTCTTCTTTGGCCAATTGAATATAACTCAAAATTTTGTTCATGTGTGTTTCTGATACCACTGCACCTATTTGTGTATCATCGTTCAAGGGAGGACCAACTTTAAGTGACCTTGTTTTTTCAACAAAATCATATTTAAACTTATCGTACAATTTCCTTTCAACAAAGATTCTCGACCCACACAAACAAATCTGTCCTTGATTGGCAAACGAAGATTGAATAGTGGTTTTAAGCATTTTATCATAATTACAGTCAGCAAAAATGATGTTAGGGTTTTTACCACCTAATTCCAGAGATAATTTTTTAAACATAGGAGCTGCCGTAGCAGCAATTTGCTTACCTGTTTTGGTTCCACCTGTAAAAGAAATAGCTTTGACTGTAGGGTGTTCTATAATGCTTTGGCCTACTTTATGTCCATAGCCATGAACAACATTCAGCACGCCTTTGGGCAATCCGGCTTCGATGCAAATTTCAGATAGCAAATAGGCGGTCATGGGAGTAATTTCAGATGGCTTAGCTACGACTGTACATCCTGCGGCTAAAGCAGGTGCAATTTTCCATGTAAATAAATACAAAGGTAAATTCCATGGTGAAATGCATCCTGCCACACCAATGGGCTGCTTGTATGTGTAATTGATGGAATCATTTTCATTAATGTGTGCTTGCGAATAATAATGCAATATAGATG
>JAOAIH010000146.1 GCA_026414805.1 Spirochaetota bacterium
CAGGTATCCCTATTACTACTACTTTATTAGGACAGGGAGCGTATCCAGAAACTGATAGGTTATCGCTCAAAATGTTGGGAATGCATGGTACATATTATGCCAACCATGCAATGCATCAGTCAGATCTTGTTATTGCAATTGGTGCTCGTTTTGACGATAGGGTCACAGGTAAAATTGATGAGTTTATTCCTCATGCAAAAGTTATACACATTGACATTGATCCTTCATCAGTGAGTAAAAGTGTTGCGGTTGATGTTCCAATAGTTGGTGATGCAAAGCATGTGCTTGCCGAAATGAATAAAATAGTAAAGGCACCAAAGATAGATGAATGGGTTGCCTATGTTATGAAGATGAAAGAAGAAAATCCATTAACATATAAAGACAGCGACGTAAAGATAAAACCACAATATGTTGTTGAAAAAATTTATGAACTCACAAAAGGCGATGCTATTATCTGTACAGAAGTTGGTCAAAACCAGATGTGGGCTTCCCAATTTTATAATTTTTCAAAACCTAGGTCCTTTATTTCTTCGGGTGGACTTGGCACCATGGGATTTGGATTTCCTGCAGCAATTGGTGCTCAATTAGGTAGACCTGACAAACGTGTAATAGATATTGCAGGCGATGGTTCAATTCAGATGAACATACAAGAACTCATTGTTGCAGTGCAGCATCGATTGCCAATAATAGTTGCAATACTCAATAACGGATTTTTAGGAATGGTCAGACAATGGCAGCAACTGTTTTATAACAAACGGTATTCTTACACATGTATCAACTTCCAGCCTGATTTTGTGAAACTGGCAGATGCTTATGGTGCTGTTGGCATACGTATTGAAAAGAAAGCTGATGTCATTCCGGCAATAGAAAAGGCACTATCTATTACAGACAAGCCAATCATTTTGGATTTCCATGTAGACCGCGAAGAAAATGTGTACCCAATGATACCTGCCGGTAAATCTATAAAAGATATGATGATGAGGGAATTAGCATGAGCCAGCACGTAATTTCAGTTAAAGTTGAAAATAAATTTGGTGTACTTGCCCGTGTTGCTGGGCTTTTCTCTGCACGTGGATATAATATTGACTCCCTGGCAGTAAGCGAAACAGAATCACCTGATGTATCGGTCATGACAATTGTAGTTCGTGGCGATGATAGAATAATTGAACAGGTGAAAAAGCAGCTTAATAAGCTCATAGACGTTATTAAGGTTACCGATC
>JAOAIH010000147.1 GCA_026414805.1 Spirochaetota bacterium
TCCGGATAATACGCGTGCTGGCATCTTTACTAAAGTAGCAATGCCAGCACACGTTTCTAATTATGAGAGCTATACATTTAGACCCCTTGATCCATATTACTCCACAATGATTCCATACAAGATTTGCCAATCATTATTTATTATATTTTAAGGAGGATTCAATATGTATGAAAGAACAAAAATACCAAGAAGTGATAACAATGATTATACTCTTGAAATGGCAAAAATTCGTCAGAATTTCATCACAACAATTACTGGGGCAGAATTATATAACATAAGTTCATTTTCTTTTGATCCTGGAGTTCTTCCAGGCAATATCGAACATTTTACAGGTGTAGCCCAAGTACCTATTGGTATTGCAGGCCCACTTTTGATTCATGGCGAACATGCTAATGGTGAATTTTATGTACCTTTGGCAACAACTGAAGGCACACTAGTTGCAAGTTATAACAGAGGTATGAAACTATTTTATGAGGCCGGTGGTATTATTACAACAGTAAGTGATGATTCTATGCAAAGAGCTCCTGTTTTTATTTTTGAGAATGCACTATATGCCCGAAATTTTGGGGAATGGATTGATGAACATTTTTATGACATAAAAGAACAAGCAGAAAGTACAACAAAAACAGGAAAACTAAAAAAAATAGAAAAATTCCATGTGGGTAACATGATGTTTTTACGTTTCAATTTCTCCACTGGCGATGCAGCAGGACAAAATATGGTAGGAAAAGCTACATGGGTAGCGTGTAACTGGATTATGAATAACAATATAACTGTTAAACGATATACTTTATCAGGGAATATTGATACCGATAAAAAATACTCGCATCTAAATACTCTAAGTACACGAGGCAAACGTGTTACAGCAGAGGTAACAATTCCAAGAAAGTTATTTATAGACTTCATGAAACTTCCACCTGAAGCTGTAGTAAAAATGAGATATACAACAACCTTAGGGGCTTTTCTTTCTGGAGCCAATAATAATGGCTTACATTCAGCAAATGCTATTGCTGCCATTTTCATTGCTACAGGTCAGGACGTGGCAAATATTGCCGAATCATCATCGGCAATTGCATATGCTGAAGTTACTGAAAATGGAGATTACTATTATTTTATTACATTACCTTCACTTATTGTTGCAACGTACGGAGGTGGTACAGGGT
>JAOAIH010000148.1 GCA_026414805.1 Spirochaetota bacterium
TACAAAACTTTGTGATGAAGTAATTACATTACACACTCAGGGAAAGACAATTCAATCGAATATTATAAAAAGTAGAATAGAAACAATATCATATAATTTTTAAAGAGGAAGTTAAAATAGCTATTAATGAAATCACCATCATTCCACAATAAATTCTGGGAAGTATACCTCCTTAATTTTGCCATGAGTTAATTCTCTGTTAAGACGTTCCTTGATTTCTTCTCCAAAGGTTATCATACCCACAGCAGATGCAAGGTCTTCATAAGTTTTTTTCTGAAAGACAAAATCCACTATTTTAATGATATGATCTTTTTTACTATTTAGTTCAGCACTTAATACCTGATTAGATTCATAACCCAATGATATCTTTATCCTCATTGTATCCTGCCCTGAATTTATTTTTTTCATAAAAGCTGGTAATTCGTAATGAGCAAGAGGTGAAGGTGGTGGTGCCAGTACTACATCCTGGTTTTCACTATACCTGTCTTCCATTACAGTCTTAGTTTCATTATATGAATAATTAATAATCTTTGAAACTGAAAGATTTGTAACTGCAGGAGTAACAATAAATGAATTGAATACACTCACTGGCAATGCAATAATAGCAAGTGCTAATGCCCAATTGAGCAGTTTTGTATTTTGCTTTTTTACCTCAATAATAACCAAAACAATTGTTATCACAGCAATCACTGGTGAAATAAAGCAGACAACAGGAATCAAAGATGTTATAATTGATAAAAAACCCCATATAAAAATATGCTTTTGCATATAAACCTCCTCCAGAAAAAAAAAATTATAACAGCATCATTCTGTAACCTGATCTATAACATAATTTCAACATGAGATTCTTGTAACAAGTTCAATACAACTATTTAAAAAATGGAAATTTCATTTATTTAAACACACCTTGCCAGAATCATGAACCATTCCACTCAAGAAAAAATTTTATGGTTAATAATGAGTATTGTAGCAAGCTAAATGTGTCAAATATAATTCCAGTTCTAAAAACATTAGAACACAGACCCGAGTTAGCAAAAGACATTTTATCCAGAATAAGAGAAACAAAACAAGATATTAGAGGTTTTGATTTCACCGAGCCCCTTTCCTTTGAATATGGC
>JAOAIH010000149.1 GCA_026414805.1 Spirochaetota bacterium
CAGCTATAACCTTACCAGGATAGAAGGTCTTTTTAACCCCATTAATTACTCCTGCTTCTACTAAACGCATGACAGAAGGGGTTACAACTTCACCATGCATGCCCAAATCTTTTTTTGTATATAACAGATTGCCAATGGCATTTGCTAACCCCCCAAATCCAAGCTGAATCGTTGCTCCATCAGGGATCAGATCAGCAATAATTGCTGCCATTTTTCTTTCAACATCAGTGATAGGAATTTCAGGCAATTCAAATAATGGAGTATCCTGTTCAATGATATAATCAACTTCCGATACATGAACCAGAAAATCAACACTGTTTAGCCACGGTGTATTTCTATTTATTTCAGCAATAACCGTTTCTGCATTCAATATTACTTCTTTTCGTGGCAGGAAAGCCCCAAAACATGATAAATTCATAAAACCTTCTTCATTAGGCGGCGTTGCTGTAAAAGCAACCCTATTGCATCGTGCATCCATACCAGCCTGTGGTATATCACTTAAATGCATGGGCTTATAATGGGCCATCTTCCATTCCATGCACACACGCTCCATGGGTCCAACAAACATTGTTTCAATATGGAAACTCTCTCTGTTTTCAGGTTTCATATAGTCATAAAGACCCATAGCATATCCCTGGTAAATGGTAACATCTTTAACGCTACCTGCTCTTTTACCCAATGCAGTTGCAAACGATGCAGGAATCCCCGTCCCGCCTCCTAAGAACACCCTGTCGCCAGATTCAACGATATTTGCCGCTTCCTCTGCAGTAACTTTTTTACTGTTATAATCATCCAGCCACTTTGATAAAGGATACGATGGTTTACGGCGCAAAGTTATAGAATTAACATCAACCATATATATAACCTCCTAAAAAACTATAAATAGCCAAAATGTTAACACTAGCTATTATTTCAATAAAAAAAATTTTTATAACAATTAATAATATAATATTGTATTATAACTATTATATATATGACAAGCTTTTTAATATTAAATTTTTTATTTTTTTAACGCAAAAACAAAATTTAACTTCAATACATAAAATAAGCAATTTCCCATTATGCCATATTATTTGTAATCTACATTGAA
>JAOAIH010000150.1 GCA_026414805.1 Spirochaetota bacterium
TGCTATAGCAATATGTTCATAAAATCATGTTAGCTTTCAACAAAGGACAGACATATTTTCTTTGAATGGAAAAATTATTACGAATATGCAATGATCTATTTAAAAAATCTTTTTTTATTGACAAAAACAGGTATAGATTTATATGTCTAAAAATATTAGATAAAACTAATATTATTAGAAATGTATATTCTATGAAGATCCAATTGTTTTTGTATCTAACAATTTTTGTATTTTTTAACCATGCTCTTTATGCTTACAGACCGTTTGCAACCGAGGATGCAGGTGTTGCACAGTTAGGTGAAAATAAGATAGAATTAGGATATGAAGCAGCAGGAATACATACAAATAGTATTGATAGTAACAACTTTGCATTCCTTATTGGGATTGGTTTAGGTAAGGCTGAATTGATGATTGAAAGCCCGTATTGCATAAAAAGCAACGAGGAAGGTAAAGATAAAGGATTGCAGGATGTTGGAATTGCTGCAAAAATCAGAGTAGCGGGGAAGGATGATGCTGGTGTTGCTTTAAAAACTGAGTATACGTACAGGTCCGATATGTATAGCCTAAGTACTGCCGTATCATATTCATTTGGATGGGTTTTACTGCATTTACAAGCTGGGTGGATGAGCAACTTCAAAACCGATGGTTTTTTTGGTGGACTGGGATTTGATTTTCAGGTTTTAGACACTGCCAGTCTTGTTATAGATTCTTTTACTGAGCATATACAAACTATGACCTGTTATCAAATTCTTGCTGGTGGAACAATTTCTATAGGAGAAAATAAATTCATAGATGCTGCGATAGGATATTCGTGGGTAAATAGTTTCAATAAAGTAAACGATTTGATAGCCACAGTAGGGTGTTCTTTTATATTGTGACAAATTGTATTAAAAAAATTTCTATATATTTTGCCTTGACATACATAAAAATATGCTATTACCATTTTTATGTAATTGCATTTAGTATTCTTTCATTCTCAAAAAACTAGTGGTGTGATAGTATGATAAAAAGACTAATGGTAATTGTGTGTATATGTGGTGTGCTTGCTTCAGGGTTTGCTCAATCATCATT
>JAOAIH010000151.1 GCA_026414805.1 Spirochaetota bacterium
GAGAGGATAAAAGGAGATGATTTAAATTCATATAATAACATGATCAAAAGGTCTATTGAAAGAATTAATTCTATGAGGAAGTTGATTTTAGATATAATAGATTTGACTAAACTTGAATCTGGAAGGAAGGTAAGAAATATAGAAGAATTTAATATTAAAAATCTTGTTAATAAAATTGTGGAAGAGTTTTCAAATTACGCTTCAAAAAGAAATATAAAATTAAAAATTTTTTGTGATGATATTTTTATTAAGTCGGATCAAACAGATATTGAGATGATATTATCTAATTTTATAAGTAATGCTATAAAGTATAATAGAGACAGCGGTGAAGTTAATATTGAGATTAAACAATATCAAAATAATTTATTTATTTCTGTTTCAGATACAGGTATAGGTATTAAAGAGGAAGATATTAAAAAGCTTTTTAATGAGTTTGTAAGAATAAAAAATGAAAAAACAAGAAATATTGAAGGTAGTGGGCTTGGGCTTAGTATAGTTAAAAAAATTGTTGATTATTATAATGGAAGTATTGATGTTAAATCTGAATATGGTAAGGGAAGTACATTTATTGTTAATTTACCAAATTTAGTGACAGAAAAAGTGGGTAATAAATGAAATATATTTGGGACGAAAAAGAAAGAATGAAAAACTTTATAGATAAAGATAAAATAGTTTGCTTGCTTAAAAATACTAAAAAGCCTAATTATTCTGAGTTGAAAGAAATTCTTCAAAAGTCTTTTGATTTATGTGAAACTTTATCGCTTGAAGAAGTAGCTAAACTGATTAGTGTTGATGAGAGTGAGCATTTAGAGTTAATGTATGAATATGCAGCAAAAATAAAGAAAAAAGTTTATGACAATAGGATTGTTGTTTTTGCTCCGTTGTATGTATCTAATTATTGTATGAATAATTGTCTGTATTGTGGTTTTAGAGTGGGGAATAAAGATGTTATAAGAAAAACTCTTAGTTTAGAAGAGATAAAAAAGGAAGTTGAGATTTTAGC
>JAOAIH010000152.1 GCA_026414805.1 Spirochaetota bacterium
CAGTGGCGATGGGCGGGGAGGGATAAGTTCTGCAATTTTAATCATGCTTTTTTCATCTCTAATTGTTCTGATTATCATCTGGTCTGATGATATGATATATAAAAATTTTATCTTCGTCAATAGCTTTCACAAATTTTTGTTAAAAAATGTGAATACTATATAGCTTGCTTTTAAACGTGACAATTTGGTCAAAAAGTTAACTTGATTTTACGATTAAGTGGTATGATTACAATATTTAATTAATTACCAAATTCAACTTTCGAGAAATTATAGAATTTCATAAGAGCAAAACCGATGAGATTTAGAATAATATAAGGATCTCTGGAAAGGAGAAACTGCTTTCACCTCTTTATAGGACAAGTGGAATTCGCACAAAAAATTCACCAACGTAGTGAAACACAATATGAAAAAACTGTAGCCTCATAAAAAGCATACCCAATCGCATGCACGTAGATTAGTCCGATCGCTGTCAGCGATGCAACAAATGGAATGTTTCCATGCCAACAATGCCAGTGATGCGACGCAAAAAGCTCGAAAAAGAAATAGAAAAACAAAACAAATATAGAATTTAGTTCATTCCCAATTTACTGGAAAGGACAATTTCGTTATATAAAGCAGATCTTTTCCCCAGAGATAATTGCCTATATGTTGAAACAAAAAGAATGGATCATTGTTCACCCGAAATAATAGATCAATTGATATGTTATCCCCTCATCGAAATGTTGTAATGCAAACGTGACGCTTTAATAATTTGATAAATAGAAAAAATCGAAACTTCACTTAATCTATCTTACTTATTCATTTTATTGAAACTTATGCATCCACAATACCAAGAGTATCGCAACTATACCGCAAAGCGGAAATTATGCGTAATACATTAACTTTAAATTATCATCTTGACATAATTTTGTCTATGTATAAAATGTACCAACTGGTCAGTATAGTGGTGAATATGAAATCCAAAGGAATGCTAACAAAAAAAATTATAATTAACCGTATTAT
>JAOAIH010000153.1 GCA_026414805.1 Spirochaetota bacterium
GGACTACACAATGATGTAGTAACAAATGCGTTTTTGAACAGTATCCCGTTATTTGCTATATAATCAAGATTTGGTGTTTTTAAAAAAGGATGCCCAAGACAACCTAACATGTCATATCGATGGTCATCTGTGAGTATAAAAATGATATTTGGCATACTTCTTTTTGTCTGAGCGTACAATGTATTTAAATAAGGAAAACCAGTAACCATTGCAATTGATGAGGCTGCCAATGTAAGAGCATCCCTGCGGGTAATAGGAACAGACTCGTCAAAATGACCTTTATTTTTCATAAAATTTACCTATATCAATAATTTACTTCAGAAAGTGCTCTGAATAATGATGCACTACCATATATGACCATTCCTGGCCCCTGATTAATCCAAAATAAATACCTGTTATGCCAATGATAAAAAACACAATTACTGCAGGATGAAAAATCTTTACTGAAGTATTTCCCCTTCTAAAATCTATATAACGACAAATTAGTTCGGATACCGATAGCTCAAAAAAAGTAACGCATACTATACCAAATGTCCACGGCAAAAAGAAAAAATATACCATTTCAATTGCAGTAAACTGGCATGAAACAGATAAGGCCATCCTTATGAGCCATATAACTGGATTTACAAATGCTACAATACTACGTTCAAAAAACGTTGCACCCCTGAAATACGCAATAGGAGGGCCAACAAAGCCAAAAAACCAAATGGAAACAAACATTATAAAACCAGAGATATCCTTAATAACAGTTCTTAAAAAACCTGGTGAAAGGCCAGTTGAGCCATGATATATTAAACTTGATACAATCATAATTCCAATAACAATAGCAAGAGGAATAAAAAAGCGCTGGAGTATATTTCTATAATATTCCATACCAGCGAACCCCCAATAGATTTATGAT
>JAOAIH010000154.1 GCA_026414805.1 Spirochaetota bacterium
GTCCTAAAGCAATGGCACCACCGTTAACATTGGTTATCTCTTTATTTAAACCCAACTCTTTTATTACCGTTAGGGCCTGAACTGCAAAGGCTTCGTTTGCTTCGATTAGATCTATATCTGAAAGACTTAATCCAGCCTTTGAAAGGGCTTTTTTTACTGCCCCAACAGGACCGCATCCCATTATCTTTGGATCTACACCTGCCTCACCGTAGGACCTGACATAGGCAAGAGGCTTCTTTCCCAATTTTTTAGCAAAACTCTCACTTACTAAAACCAATGCAGATGCTGCATCGTTTATACCCGATGCATTCCCTGCGGTAACTGTTCCATCCTTTTTAAAGGCTGGCTTAAGCGAAGCCAGTGCTTCTAAAGTTGTTCCAAACCTTGGGTGTTCATCGGTATCAAAAAGTTTTTCCTCCTTCTTAACTTTTATCGTAACAGGAACTATCTCATCTTTAAATTTTCCCTCCTTAATTGCCTTTTCCGCCCTTATCTGGCTTTCTAAGGCAAACTCGTCCTGCTCCTGTCTTGATATATTGTATTTTTCAGCTAAATTTTCTGCAGTAATACCCATATGATATTGATTGAAGGCATCAAGGAGCCCATCATAAATCATTGAATCTATTGCCTCTACATTGCCCATTCTGGCACCAAATCTTGCCTGTGGCAGAAGATAGGGAGCCCTGCTCATACTCTCCATTCCTCCACAGACAACAACCTGTCTATCTCCGGTCATAATAGCCTGTGCTCCAAGGGCAACGCTTTTAAGTCCTGAACCGCAAACTTTATTGATTGTGAATGCTGGTATTGATTCACTCAAGCCAGCATAAATGCTTGCCTGACGTGCAACGTTCTGACCCAGTCCAGCCTGTAATACAC
>JAOAIH010000155.1:0-551 GCA_026414805.1 Spirochaetota bacterium
GCCTTTGGATGCTTCCTCCAGCAGTTTGTCATCCAGCATGGATTCAAAAATTTCATTTCCCATGTCATTTGGCAGAAGCCCTGACTTCGGAACAGTCGCCTTCATTTCCTTGTACATCATGTTCAGCAGAATGCCTTCAAAGTCTTTACAGACCTTTTTTAACTGCTGTTCATCCTTTTGGTCCATAGCACGCTGCAGGCTTTTTTCAAAGTCACTGTCGGTTGCTTTGTTTTTCGCATTTTCGATTGTGTTTTTATTTATGTTGCCATTAATTCCGCTTATCTCCACAAACTACCTCAGTCTCTTTCCCATTCCTTTGAACATTAAACGCTAAACGTTAAACTTTAAACGTTAAATATATTATCTCTTCAAATTATTTGCCATTCCCAGCATATCATCCGATGTCTGAATGGCTTTTGAATTGATTTCATATGCTCTCTGGGCAATGATCAGTTTGACCATTTCTTCTACTACCTGGACATTGGAAGACTCCAGGAAGCCTTGTATCAAGCTGCTTGCATCTCCCAAATCGGCATCAGCCACCGGTTCGC
>JAOAIH010000155.1:561-866 GCA_026414805.1 Spirochaetota bacterium
CCCTGACGGTTCTGAAACTTCACCAAACCGATCTTCTGTCCAAGAGAAACGGTTGCACCTGTTTCATCCTGATAGCTCAATTCTCCTTCGCTGGAAACATTTAATTTGGATATATCCACATCAAAAATAATTTCATTACCGGTATCATCCAGCACAGGATAGCCGTCTGAGGTAGTAAGTTTTTTCCCTGCATCCGATATGCTGGCCTTGAAGCTGCCGTCACGGGTATAAACCGTATTCCCGTTAGGTCCTGCCACCATGAAAAAGCCATCTCCGTCAATAGCAAAATCCAGGGGGTTTTCAGT
>JAOAIH010000156.1:0-247 GCA_026414805.1 Spirochaetota bacterium
GTGTACGGTATAGAGACCTCTATGAAAGGGTACCTATTGGTCTTTTTAGATATTCTTTAGGCGGGATGATTATAGATGCAAATCCTGCATTTTTAAAGATATTAGGGCTATCCCAGCTCGAATCTTTAAAATCCATAAATTTTAAAAAGTTGTTCGAGGATGAGAATGATCTAAAAAAATTCGAACAATTTATAGGATCAAAAAAAGATATTCTTTCCTTTGAAGCAAAATTAAAAAAAGAAAGCGG
>JAOAIH010000156.1:257-861 GCA_026414805.1 Spirochaetota bacterium
GTTGTATGGGGAGACATAAAGATATATTCCATCAAAGACGATCAAGGTAATATAATTCACTATGAGGGAACGCTCATTGACATTACAGAGCGTAAAAATTTAGAGCTCCAGCTTCGTCAGGCATCAAAGATGGAGGCAATTGGGCTTTTCGTAGGAGGTATTGCCCATGATTTTAATAATATCCTTACATCCCTTATAGGGTATGCCACTCTTTTACAGATGAAAGTAGATGAAGAAAATCCCCTTCGTTTTTATATTGACCAGATAATTTTAGCCTCGAATAAGGCAGCAAATTTAACTCAAAACCTTCTTTCTTTTAGTAGAAAAAAGCCCTCAAAACTCGAAATTATTGATGTAAATAAACACATAAATTCAACCATAAAGCTTTTAAAGAGACTACTAACAGAAGAAATTATTCTGAACACATCTTTTTCAGAGGAGGAATTATTTATAATGGCCGATGCAGCCCAGCTGGATCAGGTACTTTTAAACCTCGTTTCCAATGCAAGGGATGCTATGCCACATGGTGGTGTGATAACGATTGCCACCGAAAAAGTAAAAATAGACAACATCTATGATTTGACCTTGAGTTTTGGGGAGGCAG
>JAOAIH010000157.1 GCA_026414805.1 Spirochaetota bacterium
AAAAAACTATACCCGGTAACAATCAATATAATGATAAATATGGCCACGCCAATTAATATCTTTTTCATGGCAAACCTACCAATTTGACTCAACATAGCTATTGGTTACAATAATGAATGCTTCAGGAACATATTATATATTATATTATTATATCCTTGTATTAAGAAGAATGTCAAATACTTGATTGGCACACTGCAAATAAATTGTTATAAGAACATTATAAAGCAAATATTCTATCCTCCAAACACAAGAGGGACAACTTCTATGTCATCTCCATCCTTAAGTGTTGAGTGCATGGATTGCATAGTATATTTTATTCAAACAGATAGTTTATTTTATTAAAAAAAGAAGGATGCAACAATACATCCTTCTTTTGATTACTTTATCAAGATAATTACTTACAGTTATTGTTCTACCGCAACTTAGCTGCAACGTCTGTCTCTTCCCAGGTAAATCCAGGTTCATTGCGGCCAAAGTGACCGTATGCTGCTGTTGCCCTGTATTTAGGTTTAAGAAGATCAAGCGTTTGTATGATAGATTTTGGTTTAAGGTTAAATACATTTTTTATTCGCTTTTCAATCTCTTCTTCGGGTATGGTATTGGTGCCAAATGTGTCAACCATCACCGATACTGGATCAGCTACACCAATTGCATAGGCCACCTGCAGCTCACATCGGTATGCAAGGCCTGCAGCCACTATATTTTTTGCAATATACCGTCCCATATACGCTGCTGAGCGGTCCACCTTTGATGGGTCTTTCCCTGAAAATGCGCCACCACCGTGTCGGCCCATTCCACCGTAACTATCGACAATAATTTTTCTTCCCGTTAAACC
>JAOAIH010000158.1:0-324 GCA_026414805.1 Spirochaetota bacterium
TAGGTAAAGTACCATATTTTAGGGAATAAATTTGGTTTAAGCCACAAGGTTCATATATTGAAGGCATTAGAAAGAAGTCCGAGCCAGCTTCGATTAAATGAGCCAGTCTTTCATTATAACCGATATAGCTTCCAATTTTACCAGGATATTTGGACGGTAAATAACCGAAATATCCTTCTAAACCTTTATCACCAGAGCCTAAAATTGCGAATTGAACAATCATATTTTCGAGTATTCTTTCAATTGTACCAAAAAGTAAATGCAAACCTTTTTGTTGGGCAAATCTTGAAACAATTCCAATAATTGGTATATTCTCGTTGATTT
>JAOAIH010000158.1:334-826 GCA_026414805.1 Spirochaetota bacterium
CTTGTAAAACTTTTTTATTTAAAGTTTTGTTTTCGATGTTATTTATATTGTAATGACAAGGTATGTATGGGTCTGTTTCAGGATTCCAATGTTCATAATCGACGCCGTTTAAAATTCCAACATAATTATCACGTTTCTTTTGTAAAAAGGTATGCAAGCCAAATGAGCCGAGTTCAGTTAAAGTTTCTTTGGCGTAAGTTGGACTAACTGTATTTACCATATCAGCAAAATAAATTCCGCCTTTAAGTAAATTTATGCCACCAAAATCTTCGAATGCCATATTATGAAAATTTTCCCATCCCAAGCCAAGGTAGTCATAATCATTAGCTGAATATTTACCTTGGTAACCGATATTATGAATAGTTAAAATTGTAGCAGCTTGACCGATATATTCATTATTCCAATGCCAAGTTTTTTGATAACAAGTACCAGCTGCAGTTTGCCAATCATGAAAATTAAAGATTTCAACTTTAATTTTATTATCTATACAAA
>JAOAIH010000159.1:0-265 GCA_026414805.1 Spirochaetota bacterium
ACCGTATAAGGCATCAAATTCTTTGCCTATATTACTTCTTATACATTCAGCATAGAAATCACCCAATTTTGATATCTGTTATCCCGTCTTATAATTACCAGTATTGACGAAGTAAGGTGTTCTACGGCCACTTTTAGTAACAAAGTCACCAAAAGTAAGAACATTAGCCTTTACCATAAATTCAATAAATTGTTGCTTATAATTCATAATGTCTCCTTTCAAAACTCTAGTTAGTTTTATAACTTCATTTTATCAAATTGCTTGA
>JAOAIH010000159.1:275-743 GCA_026414805.1 Spirochaetota bacterium
GTTTGTTATTCATTCCTACCTTCCTTTCTGTACTTTAATATAACAAGCGTATAAGCAATATCCATGATTAACTTATACTAATTTACTTATATGTATAACTATATATTCCTGCATTTGTGGATAAAAAATTAGTGGCTAAAATAAAAAACCCCAAACATGTTTAAATGTTTGGGGTAAAAAAAGCAAAATTAAAGCCTGGCGATGCCCTACTCTCCCACGGCTTAGGCCGCAGTACCATTGGCGCAGGAGGGCTTAACTTCTGTGTTCGGAATGGGAACAGGTGTGACCCCTCCGCCATAACCACCAGGCAAACTTATCTTCAGTTAGTAGTAAGTAGTAAAAAGTGAGTAGTTAATGGTATTGTATTTGCTACTTACTGTTTACTGTTCACTATTTACTCATACATAATGCACATTAAAAACATCACAGTGGAAATGTTTATGGTCAAGCCCTCGGTTTATTAGTATC
>JAOAIH010000160.1 GCA_026414805.1 Spirochaetota bacterium
GGTTTTGCTGATGGTACCGCTGCATTCAAAATCCCTTATATCAAAAACATGCCTGATTCCTGTATTATAATTACCCGTAAGGATGGCTATTTAGTAAATGGTGTATTTAAGTTAAAAGAAAAAGATGCAGACGGCATGTACGTTTTTTATCCAATTCAGTTTCAGATAATTTCAAATCCCCGTAAAGAAGAACGTATAGAACTGGGTGCAGGTAAAGGAGTGTTGTTTATAACAAATCTTATTTCTGATTATATATTGCAAAATTCACTGGCACTATCTCTTAAAAAAGTTGATAATATAAAAGAAATTCTACGGTTTGATTTAGAGAAACGCTTTCCCTACGTCAAAACATACTTTTTAAATGAAGGCATGGCAGATCCACGGATGAAATATTTTTATTCAAATCCCGTGCCTTACTTTATTTCTAATATGAATGTTCAACCTGATGGCAAAACTCAAAAAATGTTCAATACATATATCAATGAAATCTATGCAAAGGACTATACCCTTCAAAACAGAAAAAATCTTATTGCTGAAGTAGCAGTGCCGGTATTGTACAATGGCAAAATTCCGTATGGATATATACAGGTTAATAGTGACAAGCCATTAACCGATGGTATTTTTTCTGTGATTAAGCGGCTGGGTGTAGTTGCTGATGAACTATTTAAAAAGAATAAGCTTTTTATACCTGCTCATCAATTATCATCAATCCATCTGTAAACTCTTC
>JAOAIH010000161.1:0-289 GCA_026414805.1 Spirochaetota bacterium
TATATATACCGTTAACATAAATCTTGCAGGTGTTCCTGCAATATCTATGCCATGTGGTTTTAGTAAATCAGGATTGCCTATAGGAATACAAATAATAGGAGGGCATTTTGAGGAAAAGAAGATATTGAATATTGCATATACATTGGAGCAGGCATTAAGTATAGATAATCTAATTAGAGAAATTTAGAAGGGAGGATTAAAATGAGTTTTGAAACTATAATAGGGTTAGAAATACACGTGGAACTTAACACAAAATCAAAGATATTTTGCAATTGTTCAACAGAGTTTG
>JAOAIH010000161.1:299-708 GCA_026414805.1 Spirochaetota bacterium
GAGTTTGGGGTAAAACCTAATCAAAATACATGTCCTATCTGTTTAGGACTTCCAGGAACACTTCCAGTATTAAATGAAGAAGTTGTTAATCTTGCAGTAAAGGCTGGTTTAGCATTAAATTGTGAAATAAATAAATTAAGTAAGATGGATAGAAAAAATTATTTTTATCCTGACCTTCCTAAAGCATATCAAACATCAAAGTATGATTTGCTAATATGTAGAGGTGGATATGTTGAAATAGATGTGGATGGAGTAAAGAAAAAAATAAGGTTAAATAGAATTCATATAGAGGAGGATGCAGGTAAATTAGTTCATATAGAACATGAACCATATTCTTTAGTTGATTATAATCGTACAGGGGTACCATTGATTGAAATAGTAACAGAACCTGATTTGCGTTCACCTCAGG
>JAOAIH010000162.1:0-259 GCA_026414805.1 Spirochaetota bacterium
TTCCCATATATGATTGTAGCAGCTGAAAAATATATAGGACGTAACACAAGGGGTAGAGTGACTGTTGAAGTCAGCGAATACGATAGCAGGGTAAGAGAATATGTACAAAGTAATTGACAATATATAATTTTATTTTGTACATACTTGATGTGTGATGTGAAGTAAATAATGATAATAAAATTATAATAATATAAAAAATATTTGGGTGTGCACAATGTCAAATTTTATAACTAATGATCAATCAAAAAATTTAGTGGTT
>JAOAIH010000162.1:269-682 GCA_026414805.1 Spirochaetota bacterium
CGTTTGCAGCAATTAATTCATCAGAGCCAGGAATTAAAATTTCTTGTAGGTTTTTTTTATTTTTCGGGTATTAAGGAATTATATAAATCACTATTAAATAACCCTACAGTAAAATTAAACATACTTGTTGGATTGGGTGTTGATGTAATAAATTATCAGTTAATAGAATGCATTGATAGTAATGGTGGAAATTTATCAAATGATGCTATAACACAAAAGTTTTTTGATTCTATTAAAAAATCTATTAACAGTGATGAATTTGATACAAAAGATTTTTATACACAATTTAGATTTTTTATTAATTTAATTAAAAATGGAAATTGTAATATCCGCAAAACTGTTAAACCAAACCACGCAAAGCTATATATTTTTAAACTAAAACCGGATCAGGTTAAACAATCACTATTTATTAC
>JAOAIH010000163.1 GCA_026414805.1 Spirochaetota bacterium
GGGTATAAGTTTGGATGATGTAGAAGTAGAAAAGATCAACATCCTACTTATAGGACCCACTGGCTCTGGCAAAACACTGCTGGCAAAAACCCTTGCCAAAATAATAAACGTGCCCTTTGCCATAGCGGATGCTACCAGCCTTACAGAGGCGGGCGATGTGGGCGAGGATGTGGAAAATGTGCTTGTAAGGCTTTTGCAAAACTGCGGGTACGATGTAAACATGGCACAGAAGGGTATAGTTTACATAGATGAGATAGATAAGATTGCTAAAAAATCGGGCATAAACCCGTCCATAACCAGGGATGTATCCGGTGAAGGCGTACAGCAAGCCCTTCTAAAGATTATAGAAGGCACCGTAGCTAACGTCCCACCACAGGGTGGAAGGAAACATCCCCACCAGGAGTTTATACAGGTGGACACCACAGACATACTTTTCATATGTGGTGGGGCTTTCGTTGGACTGGAGGAAATAGTAAAACGCAGGTTAGGCAAGTCTGTAGTAGGCTTTGAAGCCCAGATAAAGAAGTTTGAAAAGGGTGAAAACCCCCTTCAGTTTGTGGAGGTAGATGACCTTGTGCACTTTGGGCTTATACCAGAGCTTGTTGGAAGACTACCAGTCATAGCAGTACTGGATGAGCTAACGGAAGAGGACCTAATAAGGG
>JAOAIH010000164.1 GCA_026414805.1 Spirochaetota bacterium
GCACCTGCTAAAAAACTATACACCACACTCGCGTAATACCCCTCATACCCTGATATCTGATTGCTCCTGTACCACTCGTACGGAATGCTTGCAAAAAGTGACTTTATTGTTGCTTCTATGCCATTGATATTTCCTACAGCCAAATCATCCTCTAGTCTCCCTTTTAATCTTTCCACCTCAATCAAACTTTTGGTCAAATATGCAAGAAGATAGTCGTTGAGCGATATCTTTACCTCCTTATTCGGATAGCCCAAATAATACCTCACACCACTTATCCCCTGCTCATACCGCTTTACCGTAAGATACCCCGTCTGAAATAGTAGATTCTCAGGCTCTATAAAATCTACATCAAAGCTACCCAGAAGTTTCTCCGTAACCTTAAATTCCTCAAGCTGGGCTATATAAAACTTTCTGTCCACAAGCAGCTTTATCAAAAACGTAGGCGTCCCCGTCTCAAACCAGTATGATTGAAATTTACGTTTTGATAGATAAAGCAGTATATCAAATGGATTATACACGCTCTCCCCTAAAAAGCTGTATCCATTATACCAGCATCGTATTGCTTCTTTGTCCTCCCCCTTAAGCTCCTCTTCAAACACACTAGCAAGCTCACTCTCGGTATAACCACATATCGTTGCATA
>JAOAIH010000165.1 GCA_026414805.1 Spirochaetota bacterium
CTTCCATATATTGAAATTTCATCTCCTTTTTTATTTTTTATTATTTTATAATTATCATTATATATATTATCGATAAACCCTGGATACCCAGTTCCATCCCACTTTTCATGGTGATTAATAGCCACATCTGCAGCCATTGAATCCCATTCAGAACCTCCATCAAACAGTCTTGCTCCATAAATAGTATGCTTTTTCATTATTTCGTATTCATTATAATCTAATTTACCAGGTTTTTTTAATATTGTATCAGATATAGCTACTTTACCAACATCATGAAGCATTGCTGCTATTCTTAAATTATCTTTTACTTTTTTTATTTCCTTCCAATCAATATTTTTATTTTTAGCCCACTTTTCATAAATTTCAATACTATATGATGCAACTCTATTAACATGATTACCTGTTTCTTTTGGATCCCTTAATTCTGCCATTTTTATCATTCTAAGTATTATGTCTCTTGTCATTTTTGCTTTTTCTATTGCTACTGAAGCATTATTAGCAAAAAAATTTACATATATTTTATCTTTTTCTGTAAATTCTCTAATTTTTCCTGATTTTGTTTTTGCATTTATTATTTGAATAACTCCAATAATTTTTTGTTGACTTGTTATGAGT
>JAOAIH010000166.1 GCA_026414805.1 Spirochaetota bacterium
AGAAGGAGCAGAGAATTAAGTCAGCAAGGAATAGAAGTTATTAATTTAAGTTTGGGAGAACCTGATTTTAATACACCTGAGCCTATTAAGGAAGCCGCTATAAAAGCCATTCAGGAAAATTTTTCGCATTATACAGCGGTATCAGGATATTTAGAACTGCGTCAGGCCATCTGCGAAAAATTCAAAAGAGATAATAATTTATTTTTTACCCCAGACCAAATTGTAGTATCTACAGGTGCTAAACAAAGTATTGCCAATGTTTACATTGCTCTTTTAAATCCTGGTGATGAGGTGATTGTGCCATCGCCTTATTGGGTTACTTATGTAGAGTTTTTGAAACTCATAGATGCGCGTCCTGTTATTATTCCTACTACCATTGATACCAACTTTAAACTCTCAGCCCAAGAATTGGAAAAGCATATTTCTAACAAAACCAAAGCTATTATTTTTAGTTCACCATCCAATCCTACCGGAAGCATTTATAGTTATGATGAATTAGCCGCATGGGCAAAGGTATTAGAGAAACATCCCCACATTTTTGTGATTAGTGATGAGATATATGAGCATATCAACTATGTAGGAGAGCATTATAGTTTGGCACAATT
>JAOAIH010000167.1 GCA_026414805.1 Spirochaetota bacterium
TATAACAATGAAAAATCTTGATCGATTAATAACTCTCATAAGTAATAATCTCAATATTGATGAAAAATTTATTGAAGAATTACAACATACTCTCTCAATTAAGCCACATGATACGGAAATTATTTCCCATATACATCATCTAATTAATACTGCTCCTGATGACTTCTGGGAAGGTTTTCATTCATATTTAATGAATATCAATAGTCTCAAGAAACTTTTTAATAATAATTCATTTGTTAAAAACCATACGCATGCTCTTAACGATTATTTTAAGCGTTTTGCATCAGAGCAAATCGACAATGAATACTTTCTGAACAGATTCAAGGTTGGTGTCCAACTAGAAAAATTTGATATCAACCCTATTCTTTTTTCAACTACTTATAGCCACATATATTCATATATCCTGGAGTATTTAGAAAATAAAGTCACTGATATTTCATCAATTCTGCCAATTATAAAATCCTTTATAAAAATTGTGTTTCTTGATCTATCATTAATACTTTATGCCTATTTTTTTATGAAGGATAAAAAACTTTTGGATTCAAAAAAAGAACTTGAGCGCTTGAGTAGAGCATACCGTTTAATAC
>JAOAIH010000168.1:0-258 GCA_026414805.1 Spirochaetota bacterium
ATGTTGCACTCTCAGGTGAAATCCTCAATATACCTGACGTCTACAAGTTAGCTCCTGATGTACCATATCGCTTTGATAGCACTTACGATGAAATTTCTGGCTATAAGACTCAATCAATGCTCACAATACCACTTAAAAATCAACACGAAACTATAGTTGGAGTCTTACAGTTAATTAATGCAAGAAATGAAAAATTTGAAATTATTCCATTTTCCAAAGAGGTAGAACCGCTAATATTATATTTTGCTAACTCAGCTG
>JAOAIH010000168.1:268-578 GCA_026414805.1 Spirochaetota bacterium
GCTATAGCAATTGAGAGAGCAAAACTGACCCGAAATATGATTATTAGAATGATAAACATGGCGGGCTTGAGAGATCCAAAAGAGACCGGATCCCATGTAAATAGAGTAGGAGCCTATTCAGTAGAAATTTATGAAACATGGGCCAAAAAACAAAACATTAATGAGGATCAAATATACAAAACCAAAGATATCCTTAGACTTGCCGCCATGCTACATGATGTTGGTAAAGTAGCTATTCCAGACTCTATATTAAAGAAACCTCAGAGATTTACTCCTGAAGAATACGACATAATGAAAGGACATACATATT
>JAOAIH010000169.1 GCA_026414805.1 Spirochaetota bacterium
GTAGTTTACTTTTCCAGAAAGGCTCTGCTCTGGTACTATCTCAGAATTTCCATTGGCTCCAATAGGCTTTAGTACTACAAAGTCAACTTTTATATGTTCTTCATCATTTTGGTTTTTCTCTCTCTTAAAGAGAGTTATATAGATTCCTTCTGAAGTGAAGTATATGCTGTGATTTGCCCCTTTCTCATAATACTTTACTCTTTCATCAATCTGTCCCTTATTCTCTATGAAATAAAGTGGAAGTTTTCCATAAGCTTCAACAATCTTTGCTTTCTCAGTTTGCTCCTCCTTTGCCCATACAAAAGAAAAGACAATAAAAGGTAATACCAATGACATAATGAAACTTAAAAATACTCTTTTCATATTGACTCCTTTGAGTATCTTCTCTGGATATTTATAGTCCGCCTTTTAATCTTATCTCCTCCAGAGAAGGCGGGATTTAAGATAAGATACAGAAAAGAAAAAGCATTTTTCTTATTAGTTTTCTGTTCTCACCTCCCTTTTTGTGGGATACTTAAAGAGGCTCTGGAATTGCTCCAGAGCCTTTAAAATTAATTATATATCTTTACTAC
>JAOAIH010000170.1 GCA_026414805.1 Spirochaetota bacterium
AGTGATGGCAACTCCTACTATAAGTCAGTTATTAGCAGATTTGGTGCAATAAGAATAGAAAAAGGAAGTGGTGTTTGCACATGATAAAAATAAAGCACATAATAAATAAAGATGATGGTTTTACCTTAACTGAGGCTTTAATGTCAGTTTTACTTGTAGCTATTTTAGTTATAGGTGTTGTTGGGCTAATTACAGCATTTTCTAAGTTCACAAGACAAGACTTAGTTGGTACATGCCTTGTTCAGGCTGCTTCATCAGGTATAGAAGCAAAAAGAGCAAATCCAACAACAAGTTCAATTCAGATAGCCTGCGGTGGATATACAATAAATGTTACGATTACTGGAAATCCTCCTTCAACTGCTCCGCCTATGGGTTCGGGTCAAAGTGCTTGTGCAGAGGTTACCGCAACCGCAACAGTAACTGGTAGGACCATGATATTGAGAGATGTGGTATGTAATTTCCCACAGGGATAACCATAGGGGTAATAAAATGAAAAAGATTTTTATCTTCAATAACAGAGGATTAACATTTGCAGAGATAATGGTTGCTATTGCTGTAAGTATTATAG
>JAOAIH010000171.1 GCA_026414805.1 Spirochaetota bacterium
GCAAGTATGTATGCAAAATTTTGCGGAGCAAAATTTTGCTCCCTGCAGGGGATATGTTTGCTATTATTACTTGCAGTAATATATTTGCAGAGGGTTTTATTTATTTCCTAGGGAGAACACGCAAGTGTTTTTTATTTGCAAGATTTTTTTTATTTGCAAGGTTTTATTGTAAGTTAATATTTGCAAGATTTTATTTGCAAAGTAATGATTTGCAAGATAATATTTGCAAAGTAATATTTGCAGAATAATATTTGCAAAATAATGTTTGCAAGTATTAAGTTTGCAAATAAATTAAGTTAATTATTATTAGTTATTAGTTATTAATTATTATTAATTATTACTGCAAGTATGTTATTTATAATAATACTGCAAGTATTATATTTGCAGTATTAATTATTGCAAATAATTAGGGGGGAGTTTAAGAGGGGGGATCGCAAATCAAACATGTTTTAACTCTGAACAAATTGATTAGTGAAGGAAATTAGATACTATTGAAGCAAGAAATTGCTGAAAACCAAAAAGATTTTAAAAACTTGTTCTCCCTAGTGTAATCCTGTCTCTTATAC
>JAOAIH010000172.1 GCA_026414805.1 Spirochaetota bacterium
TCAATATCAAATTCACCTTCTAAATCTATTACTACAACTTCACCTAACTGATTAACATAGGTTACAAGCATTGCCAATCTCCACAAAGTGTTATATATACAGGCAATTACATTACATCATTTTCATTGATATCGCAAGCATATTTTTTAGCTGTATGCAAAAAAAATAATTTACAAAACAATTCAGTATATTATACATTTGACGTTGTGTTTGTCATTTTTTTAAATATAGAAGGATAATACGATGAGGTTCGCACTTTTACTCCGCATCCTGGGGTTAGCGTTAAAAGTTGCCTCAAATCGCAACGATGCATTTAAGCGTTATATTGGCACAGTAGATGTAAAAATTGCAATTAAAACAAAAAATAACAAAGGCCGCACATTTATTTTCAACAAAGGAAAGGTTTCTTCCACCCGTCGCCTTGGGCACTATGATGCTGCATTGGTGTTTTCGGATGCTAAAACTGCGTTCAACGTATTAAAAGCAGGTACACAACAAGCATCGTTTTATGCAGCTGCAAGCGGCAGGCTCCATGTTGAGGGTATGGCCTTTTTTATACA
>JAOAIH010000173.1:0-241 GCA_026414805.1 Spirochaetota bacterium
GATGGAAAAACCCGATGTGGATTTAATTGAAGGATTAAGTCCTTCCATTTCCATTGAACAGAAAACGGTACATCGCAACCCTCGGTCTACGGTCGGAACCGTTACAGAGATTTATGATTACCTGCGACTTCTCTTTGCTCGGGTAGGGACACCTTATTGTTATAAATGTGGTAAGGTTATTTCAGCACAAACGCCACAGCAGATTGTTGACAATATTTTAAAATTCCCGGAGCAGACCAAA
>JAOAIH010000173.1:251-540 GCA_026414805.1 Spirochaetota bacterium
ATTTATCATGTCGATGATGAAATCAAACTCGAACGATATAAAAAGCATGACATTGATGTAGTTGTTGACCGACTTGTTGTTAAACCGGAAATTCAGAAACGGTTGACAGATTCCGTGGAAACCGCATTAAAATTGGGCAATGGTTTACTTCGTGTATCTTATGAAGTTCCAGGCGGTCAAGCCCAGGAAATTATGCAAAGCGAGCGGTTATCCTGCATTGATTGTAATATATCCATCGAGGACCTGGAACCTCGTATGTTCTCATTTAACAATCCCAACGGTGCTTGCC
>JAOAIH010000174.1 GCA_026414805.1 Spirochaetota bacterium
TCTTGAACCTGCAAGGCTTGCTATATTTATTGAAAAAACATTGGTAGAGCCTTTTTTATAAACAGATAACTTTATTCCATTCTTAAGCTGAAAAGTCTCCTGTGAGACTGTTTTTTCGGAAACATTTTTTTCAAAAATTTTTTTAATTTTTTCAGAGACATCGTTTTCACTTAGTTCTTCAGGAATAAGTAATGTAAAACTATATCTTTCAGGTTTGAGATATCTGTTTTTTGCCCTGTTTATATCATCAAGGGAGACTTTTTCAATAGCAGGGGTGTCTTCAGAGTAAATGTTTGGTGTCGGGAAGCCAGACATTAGGTAACAGGATTGAATTTTTTTCTTTTTTATATAAATACCTGTGTTTATATCAGGTTCTCTTTCGGAATGTTTAGTTGAAAAATTAGAATCTTTCTTATCTTCGGGCTCTAATAGGATACTCATCGTTACATGTGGTGATAAACTTTCTAGTTATATTGAAGATAGTAAAAATAACGGTTCATATTTTTTACCTGAAATAATAAAACAATCTCTTGGAACC
>JAOAIH010000175.1 GCA_026414805.1 Spirochaetota bacterium
AGATGTGTATAAGAGACAGGCATACATTAAGTTCGACACCCATTATCCGCTGCATTGCGATGATAGCATTGTTTTTAGCGCCACTGTATATCCCACACGTACTACTGGCACAGTGAACAATCTCTATTTAGCCAAAAGAGGCATAGCTGGTGTGTTCTATCTACAACAGGATTCTATCATTATGCATATACCCGCACCGCTAACATACCGTGAAAGAGTACGCGAATATATC
>JAOAIH010000176.1 GCA_026414805.1 Spirochaetota bacterium
AACTATGTATATTTTGTTCTTTATTATCCGTATGTTTTTGTTGTTTATCATGTATTCAGATTTCTTACCAAAAATTTTTCATGGTTTACGCCATTGCGGTATTTCCTGAAATTTGCTTTTGAACGCTATCATTCCAAGATACTATCGTTTGGTGATGCAAAAAAAATACTGGAATTAAACAGAGATATTTCATATATCAAAGAATCCAATAAAAGCATTATTCCATATAAGTATGCGCATAAAATCATTTTTACTCAACCTGATTATATTGTTGTAATGGATTGCCCTTGTAAAAAAACTTTAGGAGATGAAGACTGGGCTATACATTCATGTATTGCTGTTGGCAAGCCTGTTGCAACATTCTGGCTTGAACATGGCACAAAGTATCACGCACAAAAAATTACGCAAACTGAAGCACTTGAACTCATTAAAAAATTAAGGCAACGTGGGTATCTTACACAGGCTTTTTTCAAAGTTGCTACCGGAGGCAGTACTGGTGTGATTTGCAACTGTCATCCTAAATCATGTGTT
>JAOAIH010000177.1 GCA_026414805.1 Spirochaetota bacterium
ATTGTATATAATACCGGGGACCTTTCATACTTCAAATATTTTTTACCAATAAAAATTAATGAATTGAGGTTACTATGAATAATTTTAATATATATGGATTTCCTAGCGATCAAATGTTTGTATTCAGAAAACAGGTTATAAAAAAATATAAAAAATACTTCACCCTAGCTATAAAAATTAACCAGATGATATTGAAAAATATAGAGAGCTTGAAATTTTTGAAAACTTCAAAAGATGCCATTATTGGATCGTTATTTTGCAAATGTATCACATCTTTTCAAACAGTAATATTGTTATTAAGTTTTGGACTTCCAAATGAAGCTGAGGTGGTTTTACGATCTTTACTGGAAGCAACTTTTATATTAATGGCATGCTGTAATGATGATACATATATTGAAGAATACAAAAAATCTCATTTATATCAACGCTATGATACACTGCGAAAAATTCTTAACTATTTAAAAAAAATACACTAATTATTCCTAAACGAAAAAAATGCTATTAATTAAAAAAGCCTCCTTATAG
>JAOAIH010000178.1 GCA_026414805.1 Spirochaetota bacterium
TCCATCTGTTATTCCATCTATCCTTGCATGCTTCTTTTTCTTCATCAGATAGTGCATTCCATTTTTCTCTTGCCTTTTCTCTTATTTGATTCTTTTTTTCTTCAGGAAGTGATTCCCATTTCTTTTGCATCTTTTCAATTGCTTTTTTCTTTTGTTCTTCATTCATATTTGCCCATTTTTGTCTTATTTTTTCTTGAAGCTTTGCCTTCTGCTCTTCAGACATATTCTGCCATTTTGTATTGGTCATCTCCTGAACCTGTTCCTGTTGTTCTGGTGTCATCACATCATATGCATTTTCTTCTACCATTAATGTCTCCTGTGCTAAATCTTCTATATCATCAGCATATATCTGTCCAACAAATAATAAACAAAAAAACATTAAAGGCAAAATTAAAAATTTTCGCATAATAATCCTCCTTTTCAAAAAAAATAATATATTTTATACTCCACTCACACTTTAATTTAAAGTTGTTTTTATCTATCACCTCCTTTAAAATTTTATTTACTCCCATTCACTAAAG
>JAOAIH010000179.1:0-259 GCA_026414805.1 Spirochaetota bacterium
GTGCTATAATTGAGGTCGAAAATGCTTATAAAAAAATAGAGTTATGGAATGAAAGGGGTAGAAAAGAGGATTTTTATTATGTAAGACTATCAGCAATAGAGGAAGTAGTACCTTCAGTGTTTTTTTCTCTTCTTATAGTTGCAGTTTCCTTTGTGCCTATTTTTATGTTGAATGAACAAGAAGGGAAACTTTTTTCTCCTTTAGCTTGGACGAAGGTATTAATTATGCTTTCTGCAGCATTTTTAGCTTTGACATTAGA
>JAOAIH010000179.1:269-518 GCA_026414805.1 Spirochaetota bacterium
ACCGATTTGTAAAATTAGTCTAGAGAAAACTAAATTTGTTTTATTTTTTGCGTTTATCTTTTTAGTTTTAGCTTTATTTATATTAAAAGGAATTAAATCAGAATTTATGCCTAAATTGAATGAAGGTACAATTCTTTATATGCCTACCACTTTTCCTGGAATTTCTATTGAGCAAGCACAAAAGGTTTTAAGTGTTCAGAATAAAATACTTAAATCTTTTCCTGAGGTTTTACATGTATATGGTAAAGC
>JAOAIH010000180.1 GCA_026414805.1 Spirochaetota bacterium
AGAGGTTGTGTAATGTGGTTTTCAAGTTTTTCAACAAGGTGGGGGTAAAACATGTGTTTAAATAAGAATGAATATGCTATTTATCCATCAAACTGGCTTATGAGGGCTGGTATTGTTGGATTTTTAAGAATCTTGGATGATAATAGTACAAATACTTATAATAATTATATTGAAAATGGAACTTTAAACTTTAATTTCGATTTATCAGATTTTTTTACTATATATTTTAAATATGTTAAAAACAATAAAATTAATCTCAAATTTTTCTATAATAATAGTAAAGTAGCAAACAACGCACCTAAAGATAGTAATAAGAATAAAGATTTAAATGCTATAAAAGAATATTTTCAAGGAAAGACCGATGACAATGAACTTCTTTGTACGTTCTGTAACGAAAGAAAGGCAATCAAAAGAGATAACAAATATGTTATTTTAGATGAAGTGCATGGGACGCCTTTAGGGGCAAGCCCTTCTAATTTAGCAAATTTTTTCTGGGAAGGGGAACCAAATCTATTTAT
>JAOAIH010000181.1 GCA_026414805.1 Spirochaetota bacterium
GATGGATGATAGTTGATAATACCTTGTGGAAGGGATTGGTTGCTGATGTCCCAAAAGAGCCGGTAACAAAAAAAATACAGGAATTTAATGACTATGTTTCTAAACAAAAAGATGTTTTTTCAGTGATATTACCTATTTGTGATGGAATAACACTCATTCAAAAATTATAATCACTGTTGTCCAAAATAATTTCTAAAAAGGAGTACAAAATTAAAAACAAAAAAGGGCAGACCATTCTGCCCTTTTTTGTTTTTTTGTGGATGGAATTAAATAAATTGATTCTTATGAAAAAGAATCATCAGCCCCACAAAGTTAATCAAAAATTCTTTTCTCCTCTCCCGGTTTTTGGACAGCTCGTATCTCTTGTCAAACAAGCTAATATAGAACCCATCATCCTGAAATCCAAATCAGATAAGCATTCTAAAAAGTTCAAATCAAAAGACCATCTTTTCACTATGTTGGTGGCCGTTATCACCCGTGTGCAGTCCATTCGAGACCTCTGTGCTATGTTTCTTG
>JAOAIH010000182.1:0-267 GCA_026414805.1 Spirochaetota bacterium
GTCTATTATAAGATTTTTAAAGTTTTGGCGATTACTACCTCACAGAGGACGAGTTTATGGAGTAAACGAAAAAATTATGTTTTTTATTGGTTCAATATCTATTCCAGTTTTTGTTTTATTTATAGCAGGAATATTTTTATATTTTAAAAAAGATTTTTCTTTAACATCATTTGTTGTTTTACTACCAATTATTTGTTTTTGTATAATTTACACAATTTTTTGGTCTCAGATAAGATATAGAATTCCAATAGAACCTTATGTAATAAT
>JAOAIH010000182.1:277-513 GCA_026414805.1 Spirochaetota bacterium
GAAAAGAAATAGATTTTGCTATAAAAAAAGTTATTGACAGGACTGATTTTATTTTAGGAGAAGAAGTAGAGTTTTTTGAAAAAGAATTTGCAAAATATTGTGGTACAAAGTATTGTATAGGAGTTTCTTCTGGTACAGATGCTATAGAACTATCTTTAAGGTCTTTAAATATTAGTGAAAGAGATTATGTTATTGTTCCTGCATTGACTTTTTATTCTACAGCTGCTGCTGTATGT
>JAOAIH010000183.1 GCA_026414805.1 Spirochaetota bacterium
GGCAAGCTCCTCGCGTAGTTCAAGGTAATTTTCCACAATGCCATTATGAACAACCACCACTTCACCAGTCGCGCCAACATGAGGATGCGCATTGCGGGCGCTAGGTTCGCCATGCGTTGCCCAGCGCGTATGCCCAATACCGATTCTGCCCGCCACCGGCTGTGCAGCAACCAGCGCTGCCAGTCGCGAGAGCTTCCCGAGCTCACGGCGGATTTCTATTTTTCCATCGTGCAACACCGCAAGCCCCGCCGAGTCGTATCCTCGATACTCCAGCCGCTTTAATCCATTAAGAATAATCTCGGTGGCATCCTTTTCGCCAATATAGCCGACTATTCCACACATATATATTCCTCCATAAGTAAAGTCAATAACATCTTCACCAAAAGGCAAAACCTCAACGTACCAACTTCCCCAACACATCGGAGGAAATTGGTTGCAGATATATTCATCTCTTGGATATGGGATTTTGAGAAAGACTCAGAGCCAGAGACTCTGGAGGGCTTCCGCTGATC
>JAOAIH010000184.1 GCA_026414805.1 Spirochaetota bacterium
AGAAATATTGATTTTTTGTATTAAATTTATAAAATACAGAAATTTTGAATTTTTTAGTAATAAATTTTATTTAATATTAAACAAAAATCCTAAATTTAATATAATTTAAATATTTGAAAAGTTTTTCAAATAAAAATACAAGTGCAATGACTGTTATGGAAATTTATTTTCATGAAAAAAAATTTTGCTATGTTTATGATTTTTTTAATAAATTTTTGTTATAAACAAGAACACCAGATAAAACAGTATTCCAAAATGGCTATTCTAATTTTCAGTCAACTATGCATTTCTATTATGACAATGTATTAATTTTATTTAAAAATCCATATTATTATAGATAGGTGCAACTTAAGGAAATTATATAAATGAATTTGTGGCTAATAAAACTGTGCCAATGATTTATTATATAGCTAAAATAATCCACCTATATCGTCAGGATTCCCTTTGCAATCATCAGAATACGCAGGAGATAATACACATCCAACTGTGGCTGCACATGAAAAAATAGC
>JAOAIH010000185.1 GCA_026414805.1 Spirochaetota bacterium
TTTTTCCTACGTGCACCAACTATTGTTGAAAAGTACGATCGAAAAGTGTTGGTCTCAATCCCCTATTAGCGGGGCATTTTTCCTACATGCAAAAGAGATAAGATCTATTAAAGAACTCGAAGAGTTCGGTCTCAATCCCCTATTAGCGGGGCATTTTTCCTACTGGAACGGTTGATGGTAACAAATTTATAGTTGAAGACATAAGGTCTCAATCCCCTATTAGCGGGGCATTTTTCCTACTAGTCGTATACCAGAATGGTATACGTGTTACCCCAGAAAAGTCTCAATCCCCTATTAGCGGGGCATTTTTCCTACAACACTTGTTAATATGGAGGAAATAGCATGGATAGAATAATGAGTCTCAATCCCCTATTAGCGGGGCATTTTTCCTACTCCACAACTTGAGTGGAAATAATTAAAAGCCCACATTTGTGGGTCTCAATCCCCTATTAGCGGGGCATTTTTCCTACGACAATCAGAAGCGCAGAAGAAGTTTGAGAGGGATATT
>JAOAIH010000186.1 GCA_026414805.1 Spirochaetota bacterium
ATAGTAATTCATTACAATATCCATAATCTGTTGGTTTCCTATACTGTAATTACCTATGGCTACTACTTGATTGTTGTTTTTATCTATAGCATTAGCGCCAAATGGTCCAATAAATCCAATACAGGCATTATTAAATACATACATTTTTTTAATAATAGTACCATTGGAAGATCCGGGTATGATGAATGATTTGGTCCAGTTACCGGAATTGTCTCGGGAATACAAGGTGTCTTTCATGTAATTGGCAGAATTTCTTGTATAAGGAGAGTATCCTGCATAAATTTTATTATTGAAATTGACTATCCCTGAATAGGTGCCATTGGGTAGTTGTGATGTTGGAAATTTTTTCCAATTTCTAAAATCATTCAAAACACTATTGAGTGGTGCTTTCATAATGCTGCTATCGGTTGCAGCATAAATGAGTGAGTCATCAAATGCTACCTGATACACATTGAGATAGGTATTATTTTTCCCAATAAAATAGGTTTCTTTAATTTCAAGTT